>CAISOI010000107.1 GCA_903886985.1 uncultured Chthonomonas sp. | reverse complement strand
GGTCTTCTGGGCCAGAACCAGACATGCTGCCGCTGCACCACCTCCCAACAACCGCGATATTGTACCGTGTTAAGCAGAGACTGTCAATTCACAAATAACGGCATTCCGGGAACGTTGTTAAGTGGTTGCGTTAACATTCCAAATCTTTGTGGAATATTCCGTAATCGCTCTATCGGACGAGAAAGTGCCGCATCGTGCCACGTTCAATATAGACATCCGAGCCCATCTCTTTTGATTCCGAAACGCCTCACTTGCTAACCTTTGGCAATTTACATAATCTTCAAAGTCCGCCATCAACATGTAGTTGTCATGACTTAACAGTGAGTCCGTCAGAGGACGGAACAAATCTCTATCTCCCTTTGAAAATCTCCCGCTGACGATGGAGTCAAGTGTGGTCTTCAATTCCCAGCAGCTATCCAAATATTCCCAGGGTTTGTATCCCTGAGATTTCTTGTGTTCCACCTCAGCAGCGGTTAGTCCAAATCGAAAAAAGTTCTCGCTGCCAACACATTCGCGAATTTCAATATTGGCACCGTCTAATGTACCAATGGTTAACGAACCATTGAGTGCAAATTTCATGTTGCCGGTTCCAGACGCCTCCATTCCAGCGGTGGATATCTGCTCCGCGAGGTCTGATGCTGGGTAGACTTTTTGCCCCGCTGAAACGTTATAATCCGGAATAAAAACGACTTTCATGCCGCCTATTAAGTCCGGATCGTTGTTAACCATATCTGCCACAGAGTGGATCAACTTGATGATCAATTTGGCCGTCATGTATGCTGCGGAGGCTTTGCCGCCAAACAGAAACACACGTGGTACATAGTCGATGTTGGGGTTCTCTTTGCGAATATTGTATTCATTCACAAGGTGGAGTACATTCAGTAATTGGCGTTTGTACTCGTGAAATCGCTTAACTTGCACATCAAACATCGCAGTAGGATCCACAACTAATCCCGTCTTATGTAATATGAAATTTACAAGATCACCCTTTACTGCACTGCGCATCTTGAGCCAATTGTCTACGAATGATGTGTCGTCAACGCAAGGCTCCAATCCCTTAAGTAAATCCAGATTTACTAACCAATCTGGACCCACAGTTTGAGTGATAACACTAGCCAATCGCGGGTTACTAAGTGCAATCCATCTTCTTGGTGTAACACCATTTGTAATGCTATGAAATGCTCCTGGATTACGCCGGTAAAAGTCACGCAGGACATGCTCCTCGAGTAGATCTGTATGCAATCGCGAAACACCATTGACGGCGTGTCCGCCCACTGTCGCAAGTAATGCCATGCGAACCTGTTTGTCATTCCCTTCTTCGATAATGGACATCCGCTGCAACAGTTTAGTGTCATTGGGGTGGGAGGTTTCTATTTCCTCTAAGAACCTGTGGTTAATTTCGTAGATGATCTCAAGATGACGGGGCAACAAGTTGCCAAATATGGACACGGGCCACTTTTCGAGCGCCTCTGCCATTAACGTGTGGTTTGTGTATGCAAAAGTATGATTCGTAATCTTCCATGCTTCATCCCAATTCAGTTCATGCTCGTCTATCAATAGCCGCATTAGCTCGGCCACACCTATGGAAGGATGCGTGTCGTTCATGTGTACTGCAAATTTTTGGTGGAAGTCCCGGATGTCATTTCCGTTTCGTAAATGATTTCGTATCATGTCCTGAAGAGAGCACGAAACGAAGAAATACTGTTGTTCTAATCTCAATTGGCGACCCGAGGGCGTCTGGTCGTTAGGATAGAGGATCTTGCTAATGTTTTCGGAACGAACTTTTTCACTCACAGCCTCAAAATAGTCCCCAACGTTAAACGCAGACAAATTGAACGCATCTATTGCTTCGGACTTCCATAGGCGCAAATTGATAGCCGAGCAATTTCGATATCCGATTATAGGAGTGTCGTAGGGGATGCCTTTGATGGTTCGATCTGGAATCCACGTCACACTGTATTTCCCCTCGGGATCCGTGTGCGCAATGCACTTTCCTCCAACTTTAATTTCAACGAACTCTTCGGGACGTTCCATCTCCCATGGATTTCCTATTCGCAGCCACTTGTCGGTGACTTCGACTTGCCATCCATCTTGGATTGTCTGTTCAAACAGTCCAAATTCATAACGAATACCGTATCCGACAGCTGGAATGCCGAGTGTTGCTAATGAATCCATAAAGCAAGCCGCTAGTCTTCCAAGACCGCCATTGCCAAGTCCGGGTTCTGGTTCCTGATCGAGTAGTTGCTGCAACGCTATGCCCTTTAGAGCAGCAGCTTTCTGAACTGATTCCTCAATACCGAGGTTTAACAAGTTGCTGCCAAGTTGCGGACCCATTAAGTATTCAGCGGATAGATAGGAAACGGAGCGTGAGTTGCAAACTCGGTTATGCTCATTCGAATGCAGCCAATGCATCACAATTCGGTTTCGAATCGTTTGAGCCAATGATGAATATAGGTTCTGGAGCGACGCATTTTCTGGCAAAACTCCAAGTTCGCCAGTTAAGACTTCATCCCAATCGGAAAGAATTGAGCTTGGATCATTCTTCAATTTGGGATAGTTCGACATCTTCGTTCTTGTAGCTTCACCGTTTACTGGTGTCATCAATATTCCTTCGCTTTGCTTTTATCTAAATCTTTGTTCGAGCGGCCGCTTCCGCTGAGGAGATCACTGGTATAACTTCAAAATCTACAATGTCAGACCAGTTGGCTATCCATTCATCCAACAATTCCCTGTTTTCAGTTGCCATCACTTGGTAGCATACGCTAACGTCCGCAGTGATCCAACTCGTGATATACTCAATTCCTTCAGGCATGAGCCGTCCCAAGTCACGAAATCGCCGGTATACTGGAACCGCGTCACCATTACGAAATCGCTCGATGATCAGATAATTTGTTGCCGCCATTGTCCAAATACCTCACGACCGGCTGTGGCATTGCTTTAAAATACTTGTCAGGACCTCATTATGAACCTAATTGGGATAACTTTTCTTGTGTCAGCCGTATTCGGATGGAGCACCATATTGGCAAATGTTCCATCAACGTCTGAAGGAGTGCAATCTCAAACCTACCCGGATCAGATTCGCAAATTTCGAGACGAGCAGGAGGCAGAACTTAAGAAGGACGAAGGATGGCTAAGTCTAATTGGTCTCTTTTGGCTTCATCAAGGTTCCAACTCGATTGGATCTGACTCGAAGTCGGAAGTTGTGCTGCCTATAAGTGTGTCTCCGCCGGTTGCAGGAACAATTTACTTCGACAATGGCAAAGTGATACTCAAACAGATATCCAACTTCGGCGCATTTATAAATGGCAAATCTGTGGACGGAGAAACCATTCTGAAAACCGATTCATCAGGTGCGCCGGACAAAGTTCAAGTTGGTACAGTCTCTTTCATGGCAATTGTGAGAGGTAAGCGAACTGGTATTCGCTTGTATGATAAAGTCAGCAAAGCGAGGTCAGAATTCCAGGGCATGAAGTGGTTCCCGGTGGATGAGAAATACCGAGTGGAGGCTCAATATCATCCTTATAATCCGGTGCACCAACTGATGATCACAAACGTACTTGGAGATACAAATCCTGTCCTAAGCCCGGGCTATCTGACTTTTGAAATTGATAGGAAACAGTACAGACTGGAGACACAGACTGCAGGTAGAGGGCTGTTTATTAATTTCCATGATCTGACATGTGGGAAAGAAGCTTATCCAGCCGGTAGATTTCTGGATGCCGATGCACCGGTGAATGGGAAAGTTTTGTTAGATTTTAATCGCTCAGTTAATCCGCCTTGTGCTTTTACGACTTTTGCAACGTGTCCTTTGGCACCGAGAGCAAATTATCTGGAGGTTCGAATACCTGTTGGAGAGTTGTCACATCATCCACACTAGTCAATATGGGTATCCAATTGGTCATAATAGGACTAAGAGATGGATGAATTTCATTTGAGTTTGAATTAGAGGGAGAATGTTTTGGGCTTAATGACTGGTAAAAGCGTCCTGGTAATGGGAGCGCGTAACAAATGGAGCATTTCGTGGCATTGTG
>CAISOI010000106.1 GCA_903886985.1 uncultured Chthonomonas sp. | reverse complement strand
TAAGTAGTCCTGGGTCCGCGTATTATACCTCTCGGAACTTTTTAAAAAGTCAACACGCAACCCACTGAGCTCAATCAGGCTTTTAGGTGAGGGACCTCGGACAGTCAGCTCTTCACCCTTATAAGACAAGCGAACGAGGCTTTAATCATATTCATGGGCACCGCGGGCACTTCTACATTGTCGGCCGACAATTTATCCCGAGATAATGTCGACGTCGCGTGAGAATTATTAAGTCCGAAAACGCAAGCAGGGGGGCGTTTGATCTCTGGTTTCCTATCTTTTGCATCGGGTCGTGCGCTGGACGTGTGGCATGCCTAAAAATCACGAATGAATGTGCGGTAGGTAAAATTAAAACGCACGTTAGGGTTTGTTTAGCATGGGGCAATTGAAATCGATTTTCTCACCTCGGTTGACATTGATGGCGGGAGCCATTAGTGTGTGTGCGGTGGCGGCAGCGTTCCGCTGGGGTCTGGGTGGTCTCTTGGAGAATCTGCGTGTAGGCTCCCCGGGACATGCGGTGACTGAAGCAAATAAGGAAGTTTTGAGCGTGTTCAAAAGGCGGTATGTCTTTGTGCGAATCAATACTGAGAAACCTAATGAAGTGGATCGCCTTTGCACATTAATGAAACGGGCTGCTGCGTGTGGCTACAACGGAATCGTTCTTGGTGCGGACGGTACTCAATATATGGAGCTTGGCCGATCTGCCCCTTCAGCTCAAATGGTCCGCAGTTTTGAAAAAATCCGTAGAGCAGCCCAAGAGCTTGGGCTAGCACTTCTTCCACATGCATTGAATCCCGCCGACGCGGGGTTTGTGGACCCGACATTGCTGGAGGCGTTTCCCTGTAATGATTCAGAGTTCGAAGTTGATCAACGGACAGCAAAGGTTTCCCAAGCAGGTGTGCCCCTCCTCGGTAGCCGCGATGCACCGCTAAAGCATGGCAACATACTTGACGGCTGGGCTGCGGATAAGCCGGGAACAATCTCCTTTCTGGATAAAGCTGTAAAGCATTCGGAAGCAGCTACTATCCGCATGGAGGATATAGGATTCAGTGATCCTAAAGATGGTATGGGGCGGCTCTCGTGCCGCGTAGTCTTACCACGCTTTCACGCATATGAACTGTCGGTTTGGGTAAAAACTGAGGAGTTTAGCGACCCGGGTGCACTTAGGTTCCTGGTTCTCGGAGCGGATGGCCAACAGCCATTGGTCTACGCAAATCGCAGGAACGGCATGGGAGCACCCGTGTTGACTTCGCAGAATTGGCAGAAGTATACGGCTCGATTCAATACAATGACCAATTCGAATTTATCTCTTTTTATCGGCGCATGGTCGCGAAAGGCCAAAGGCAAGGTGTGGTTTGGAGACATTGCCTTGCGAGAGATTGGACTTGCGCGTACGGTGAGGCGCGCGTCTGCCCCCGTTTCCGTGCTTTCGTGGGATCGCCTTACGACATATCGGGAAGGTACAGACTATGCGGTAGGGGAAGAACAGCTGGTGATTCTCGCCAACTCTCGAATTCGACAGGGAGATCGACTGAGGGTCTCCTGGTATCAACGTGGCGACTCAGCAGGAGCCACCTTTGCCACGGCGAGCAATCCTAAGTATTTTCAGATTGAGGGAGACATTGCCAAAGCGCTGGACACGCTCTTTGGCCGTCCACTAGCGTTCACCATAAACATTGACGAGTGGAGGATCGCGAATTGGGATCCCGCTGGTGGTGCTGAGTCTGCGGGGGAGTACGTAGCGAAAGCAACCAGAGGCTACATCGATTTGTTGAAAAAGG
>CAISOI010000105.1 GCA_903886985.1 uncultured Chthonomonas sp. | reverse complement strand
GTCAAGTTTGCCATCGTTATCGAAATCCCCCCATGCCGCACCTGAAGCCCACCGTGGTCCCAACTGTTTGTCACCGACACCAGCGACCATGGTTACATCAGTGAATAGCCCTTTTGTGTTCTGATTACCATTGTTATGAAATAGTCGACAGCCGCCATATCCAGCAACAAAAATGTCGGGGTATCCATCGTTATCATAATCCCCGACTGCGACACCTTGGCCATATTCAATAGGAATGTCGAGACCTGAACCGGACGTGACATCCGTAAATGTTCCATTGCGATTGTTGTGGTACAGAGCGAGATTGACCCCGTTGGTTCCAAATTGACCGGATGACAAAAGGAGAATATCGATGAACCCATCGCCATCGTAATCCAAAAAGGCACAACCGCCACCAAATGTCTCGACAAATCGGAAGGTCGATTTATCCCCATTTGTATGGTGAAACCGTATTCCAGCCTTCTCCGTAACATCGTCAAATAAACCAGGTTTTGGGAGACTGGATGTTGCACCTATTTGGGCACTCTGAGGTCCGGGAGTTGTCGAAGGTTTGTGGTTGCAGCCTAATTCACCACCAAGGATAGCTGCAAACAGAAGAAGCCAATGCCACTTACACGCGGAAAGCTGTTTTCGATCTACTACGAGACAAATTGAATGAACTGGCATTTTCAGGTTATTCCAGTACGTAGAGGTAGTTGTCTGGCTCAGGATGTATACTTTGCATTCTAAACGTACGGCACAATCCTGTCAAGCACTATTTGGATTCTCAAGTCACCATCTTCATACTACGAAGTGCAATCAGCAATTGTGCAAACATTCACAATCTCGTCTTCATCCGTTGACATTTGAAACCGCATCGTCTATACTTTTCCGTTCGAAGGAACAAGTCAGGGACTTTAATTAATGAGTACAAAATCGAATTCTGAGCCTGAGGCTAAACCCAAAAGTCGTAGTATTCACTACGTAAACCCAATTCGTTTACTTCTAATTGGTAAGCCAGTCGCAACGGAAAATTCCGAACATTCACTACTTCCAAAAATAACCGCCCTTCCCGTTTTTGCCTCAGACGCCATCTCCTCCGTAGCTTATGCAACTCAAGAAATATTGCTTGCATTAGGTGTCGCTGGCGCAGCCGCACTTGTAAACACAGAATATATCTCCATCGCGATTGCTCTTCTTCTTGTCATAGTAGCGATCTCTTACACCCAGACCATTCATGCTTATCCAAGCGGCGGTGGAAGCTACATAGTTGCCAAAGATAATATTGGCGTTAATCTCGGATTGATTGCTGCTGGTGCATTGCTAATTGACTATATTTTGACCGTTGCAACGAGTATTGCATCCGGTGTGCAAAACCTCGTGCCAATGGTCCATTCGCTTAAGGGCCACGAAGTGGCGCTCTGCGTGGGTTTCGTATTGATTTTGTTGTACGCGAATCTTCGAGGGCTAAAGGAATCGGGCACACTCTTCGCCTTTCCGACATACGCGTTTGTTCTAGGCTGTCTTGCCCTGATCTTTGTCGGGCTTTTCGGACCTCAGTTCGGTTTCAAACTGCATATGGATCAAGCTCAGAATATTCCTTTGGTCGGCACAAAGGCCGTGGGGTTGGGACTGATTTTGCATGCATTTGCCCGTGGCTGTTCGGCGATGACCGGGACCGAAGCGATATCCAACGGGGTGCCTGCATTTAAGGAGCCCAAAGCAGACAATGCCTCTGTAACTCTTGCATGGATGGCGGTCATTCTGGGCACGCTGTTTATTGGAATTTCGGTCCTTGCCATCCGGCTTCAAATCCATTACGTAGATGGCAGCCCCGCCGTCATTGATCAATTAAACACCATCGTTTTTGGGCGAAACACTTTCTTCTACTACTTCTTGCAAATAGCTACGGTAGCCATTCTTGTTCTTGCCGCGAATACCAGTTTTGCCGACTTCCCAAGGCTTGCATCTATTCTTGCTAGAGATGGCTTTATGCCAAGACAGCTTGCCAATATTGGTGACAAACTAACGTTCAGTAATGGTAT
>CAISOI010000104.1 GCA_903886985.1 uncultured Chthonomonas sp. | reverse complement strand
CATCTAGACGCCGTATTTTTTACGTCGGCATCCTCACAGACAATAACGGCTGCGTTTCCGCCTAGCTCCAATGTAGCTCTCTTGTTTCCAACAACGGACTTTAACATCCATCCAATTCGCGCACTACCAGTAAAAGACAACTGTTTTATCCGATCATCACATGCCATCTTTTGCGTCAATTCATCACTAGCTGTGAGAACTTGTAGAGCTCCGTTTGGCAACCCTACCTCAGAAACCAACTCTCCAAAGAGGCAAGCGGCACCGGGCGTTAGGAGGGACGGCTTCCAGATAACAGGATTGCCACAGGCAATTGCTGGTCCTACTTTGTGAAGACCGAGGTTGAGGGGGAAATTGTAGGGACAAATTGCCAAAACAGGTCCGACGGGAAACCGCTGGGTAATTCCTATTCGCCGTTCATTTCCAGGCATCTGATCTAAAGGAAGAACATCGCCGGTCATCCTTTTGGCCTCTTCGGAAGAAAGCGTGAGAACATTAATCGCCCGTTCTACCTCGATTCGAGCATCTTTGACGGGCTTAGCAGCTTCCTCAACAATGACTTCGACAAACTCCTCTTTTCTGCCGATAAGTGTGTCTCGAAGCCTAATTAACGCATTGGAACGAATATAAGCAGGAAGATTGCGAGTTACTTCGAAAGCCTGGTTAGCTGCCACCAGAGCGTGTTCTATGTCTTCAGAGTTCGAAACAGGATACGTCGCACATACGGTCCCTTTATATGGATTGAAGACTTCCCCTTGTTTGGAACCTCTCTCAACCTTCCCGCCAATATATTGCGACCATCGTTTCAATTGTTCATCCCTTTTACCGCCATATGCACCGAAAAGAACAGCCGGGCTCTCTCTTGAGAACCCGGCATAATTCTTGCACTACATTGAAATAATCAGCTTGCGATTAGAAATGTCCACCGATTGTGAACGCCCAACCATTTAGATCGGAGCCTGTGCTCAATGCTCGATAACGAATATCGAAAACCAACGGATTTTCGCTCTCGGTCAGGTTATAACCGATTAGCAGGTTATAAGCAAATCCACTAATTCCACGAGTAAGGTCATGCGAGAACCCAACACCGGCGCCAGCCCCATATCGTAAACGATGTGTGGTCCCAATTAGATTGGCCTGAATAGGCACATTGTAAATATTACTGGAACCGTAGTAATCAATGCTAATGGACCCCTTGTAACGGTCCACATTGTAGATTTCGCGCTCGGCGCCAACAGTAAACCAAAGGTCTCCTTGTGCATCACGGGAAGCGCCGCGTTCAGGAATAAAGAAACCTGCTCGCAAATTCCAGTTCTTTGTCAGATCCATTTCGTTTTGAGCTTTTGCTGGCATCCGGCTGGCCATTCCTAGCGCAAGGATGCATGTTAGCACCCATCCAAATTTTTTCACAGAAATCCTCCTGAATTAGGTTCGGCAAATGGAGCGATACCCGAACCGGTTAGTTCCAAAACATCGCAAGACGAGAACCGTAATCTATCCATGTTCCGATTACAGACTCTTCGTAGACATTATGGCATTCAATGAAAGCAGTTTTCGCTCTACAACCGCTCTCATTTGACGTTTGACATAATGCCTTGTGTTTCCTTCTCGTTACAGAAAATTACTTCATCGCAAAGCAGACACACTTCCCAAAAAGGGCATATTGTGTGTCACGTTTCCTTATGATCATGCTCATGGTCACCTTCATGAGAATGTTGATGCGAATGATAGACTTCACCGTGCCAATGACTGTGCTCATGAATCAGATTTACAGCTATTAGCAATTCCCGATTCTGCAGTATTTGATCTGTTTGCCCAATTGCCGCCACTTTATGATCCTCACCCATAACAATCACTCTATCTGCAATTCGACGAACCATATCCAAATCGTGGGTAGCAATAATAATTGTCTTCCCTGCTGTGTTCAATGTATTTAGAATGTCTGTCATCCACATCTGGCTGCGAGGATCTAACCCGTTTGTTGGTTCGTCCAATAGAACGACATTCGGGTTCGTGATAAGCACGCTGGCAATGGCAACTTTCTTTTTTTCGCCGCCTGATAATCGAAACGGGGAGCGATCGAGCAGATGAGTGATGCCTAACATTCCTACTATGTCATTCAGTCTCTGTTCGATATCTCCGGCACTGAGATGAAGTTGTAGTGGACCATAAATGATCTCTTCCCGCACCGTAGTGTTGAACAGTTGTGCATCCGAATTTTGGAAAACAAACCCGACGCGTCGTCGAAATTGGAAATTGGTTTTGTCCATTTTGAGACCTGTCTCGGTAAGCTCTTCTCCAAAACACTGAATAGAGCCAGATGTTGGAAATATCAATCCGTTCAGGATCTTCAGCAATGAGGACTTACCACTCCCATTAGCACCTAATAGCGCTACACGTTCACCTTCCCTAACGGAAAAGGAGACGTCGGAAATTACCTGTTGAGAAGGCGAATAACCAAAGGAGACATTCTTGAGTGTGTACGCCGCAACTTCCGTCCGGGTGATAATCTCTTTTTCCAATGTCATAGATGTTTGGCTCACTTAATACTCCATGTAAACCACAAAATAGATGTCAGTACCAGCGAGGTCGCGCTCATAAAAATTACATCCGAACCAGACATCTTGATTGACTGCTCGGATTGAATCTCCCCTGTCCACCCCCGGGAGACCATGGCAGAATGGACGTCCTCGGTCAACGCGAGGGTCCTTCCGAAAAGAGAAGCCATAGAGTTTCCAATGAACCCTTGGGAGGAGTTCCTTGCAATTGGTCCTAGAGTTCTGCTCTTCTTTGCTGTCCATTGCTCTGACGCAGTTTGCATAAGTACCGAAAGATATCGATAGGTCATTGCCAACACAACAATAAATACCCGAGGAACCCCAACAACCTGCAACGACTGAAGAAGATGTTGCCACTTCGTAGTAAGGGTCAGAACTGCTACTACCGTAACAGCAGTGGCGATCCGAAGCGTTAGAGAGAAAGACATCAAAAGCCCGGTCGAAGTTATCGCCAAATGGGGTGTATGCCAGATAGTGACCAATTCTCTTCCAGGTGAGACTACATTCAGAAGTAAGGGAAGCGTGAAGGCCGCTGAGAACAACGGGATTGATAGCCAAACCCGAACTAATAGCGTTTTGATTGGCAATTTTGACAGCCCTGCGATAACAAGCAGGGAGCAATATATAAGACCAATCGCGACCACGTTATGTAGAAGAGTCACTACAAATATTGCCGCCAGAGATACCACAAGCTTTGCCCGCGGATCTATCCTTTGAAAGACACCATCCAATTGAGCCCACCGCTCTGCTTCCAAATGATCTTGTACCTGCACTGCCATTGCACTAAGAGTCTTGTCGACAAAATTGCTTCGGTCCTGTTTGTCGGAGCTGTTTAATAGTTCATTATTTGAGGTGGCGGATTGCAACATCCAGTTAGGAACAACACCTGCGTTACAGGAAGTACCCTCTGAGCGCTGTATAGGACATATCTTGTCCGGAGACAGCAATTTCCGTTTCTGAATGACTTTAGAAATAATTAAAGTCATTACGCCAATAAGTGCGGTACCGATTAGCGCAGCGAGCGCATAAGCCCATCCTCCCCGCGAACTCAGGTAATCAGGAAATATGTTAAAGCCTTTCCAATATCCACTCTCAACTCGAGCCATCTTTGCGGGAACATACCCTGCGAGTTCTTTGATTTTCTCAGAATCCCATTCTCCCCACGCATCCCCTTTTGCCAATATACCCAGCGGAGAAAGTGCTATTAAGGCTGCCAGTCCAATCCAGAGCCTTTCACGCTTGAAAGGCGACTGTTGGACAACCTCGGATTTGTCGATAACTGGAATCTGAGCAGCAAGTAGATATCTCACAACAAAGGTTGTGATCATGCCCTCAGCAACTCCTGCGACAGCGAGATGAGGAATCATGATTGCCGGAAGCGTGACACGCAGGCCAAATGGAAAATAGAGGGCGTGTCCTAGCAAGTCCCGAAAGAACGCTGGTTGCAAACCAAGGACTGTAGCGGTTAGCAGTGCCGCCACATTTAACCCGACATATGAGCCGATTCCCGCCGAGACTGCCCGTCGCGTGTCCGACGCATTGGCACCGCATAAAACTCTGTATACAGAATACGCTGTTAAAGGCAGGGCAAAAGCCATAGTAAAGCAATTGACGCCAAGGGCAAGCACGCCGCCATCGCCAAAAAACAGAGACTGAATTGCAAGGGCAGTTGTAACGCCAATTATCGCCGCCCATGGACCAAGCAGCACTGCCAACAAACCTCCACCTACTGGATGGACAGTGGTCCCTCCAGGCACGGGAATGTTAAACATCATGATGGTGAAACAGAATGCAGATGCAATAGAAAGTAGTGGGATTTGACGGGTTTGCAGTGACTGTTGCAATTTCTTTGACGCAGTAGCCCACGCGGGCACCATAACGGTAAAAGCTGCCAGAGAAGTGATTGGGCTAATAGATGCGTCAGGAATGTGCATAATGTAATATCGGAACTGATTTAAAAACCTTGAACAATTTTACCTTAGTGAGTTGTGTAGTGCGGACAAACAACACGTAGCAGGAAGTCATACGCAAAGCAACCCTGAAATTCTCCGTGTGTGTTCGTGCTTCTTATATAGGAAACGAAATGGCATATTCAATTTTAGTTGACGGCAAAAAGTCCTTCTCATTTAGCGACGTCGATCCAGCGGAACATGGCAATTTGGACAAGCTTCAGGCAGAGGCGCTCACGTTGGAGTTGGCGAAAGAGTTTTCAGAGCTCATTGACCTACTTTATGCATCTCACAAAAACAGTTTTTTAATCATACTGCAGGGGATGGATACTAGTGGAAAAGACGGGCTTATCCGCCATCTTCTCAGTTACGTGAATGCACAGAGTACT
>CAISOI010000103.1 GCA_903886985.1 uncultured Chthonomonas sp. | reverse complement strand
TGACGACAACGCAATATTTTCGTGCCGCCGGATCAACTCGGTTCGGGGGATGTCAAGCGGAGTTGGAAGGGAGCCGAAATTGGTCCTGATCTCCGAAATTAACTGACGATCGGAAACAGGTACCGTTACGCACTCACCGGTTGACGTGGCAAATACAAGCTTTTCCGTGTCTGGAACAATCTCGGCGTAATTTGCCTTGCGCCTTTCGGAATAGGATGTTCTAAAAACCGGCTTCATCGTCAGCAAGTCGACGAGACTTACATTGCCGTTTGCACTGGACACAACCACACGGGCACCGTAACCTTTTGAGACCGACATGAGATCTTTTGCGTATGTTGTCCCCCTGCGTACAATCTTGTGAGTACGACAGCTCCAAACAATTACGTCGCCACCCTGTCCGCCACCCACAATCTCGCCGCCACCATTTATGAATATTGCACAGTTCAGGGCGCCGGGACCAAAGTTATCAAATGACTGAAATCCACCTCGTTCAATGTCCCAGGCGCGTAATTGCCCGTCGCGATTTGACGTCGCCAGTAAAGCGCCGTTGGAAGAAAAGTCGCAGGTAAAGTATGTATCATCCGTCACTCGAGGAAACACCTTGGTCAAGGATTTATTCTTCCAATCGACGAGAGCTACCATTCCACTGTTACCCACCACGGCTACGGTTTTGCCATCCGGAGAGAATCTGGCGCACCGTATGTCCTCGCGCACCAAATTACTCAGCACATGGTCACACTGGATATTGAAAGTCTGCATGTTTGTGAGCACCGGTATATCCCAAACTGACAGAGATCCGGCACTCCCACCGCAGACTACATGTTTGCCATCTTTCGAATAGGAGATACTGTAGTACTTTCTCTTAGGCGAACCGGGGGCATTTTTGAGTTCTCCGTGATATCCGTTTCCGCTTAATGACCAGATTCTCGCGGTGCCATCCGTAGAGCAAGTTGCCATCCATTTACCGTCGGGTGAGCAAGAGACCTCCGAACAATCCGTAGTATGGACCGGGATAGTATTAGAACGCAAAGTCCACATCTCTACGTGATTATCGACACCACTTGTTACAACCGAAAGTGAATCAGGTGAAAATCCAATGTCAAAGATGGTTTGCTGATGGGATTTAATTACATCGAAAGGCATTGCTACGTTTATCGGCGTATATGATGATCGCCAAATAGTGGCACTTCCGCTTGCGTCGGCAACAGCAAAAAATCGACCATCAGGAGAAAATTTAATCGCATCTATTACATTGTTGTTTCCATGTTCACAAGTTTGGAGGACTTTGCCGGTAGCAATCTCCCATTGTACGCATCTGCCTGCTCTATCCGCAGAAATTGCCGATCTACCATCGGGTGAAATATCAACACATCTAACGGGGTTAGAATGCAAAGTGAATCTGGCAACGATTCGCTCAGGAAAAGCAGACCAAACTATAACCGAATTGCTTCCACCACCCGTAATAACTGTTTTACTGTCGCCACTAATTGCTATAGCTGTGTTTGCAAAATTGACATCCGATGGATCGCGGGAAACAAATTGTTTGTGAGGTGGAGATTTTAAATTGTCAGCATGCAGTAAGACTGGATGATTATCCAGAAAACCGGATAGCGCGATATACTTCCCATCCGCTGTAAACTCGCCGAATATCAACCTTCTCGAACTATTACTGACAGAATCAACTTTGTTCGATTTCAAATTCCAAATCGAAATCCATGATCCAGAAGTCACCAGAATGCGTTCTCCATCAGGTGCAAACCGACAGGTAGTGATTCCCACCCCTTGCCAATAGTTACACTCCTCTATTATCTTTCCCGTGGAGACGTCACCTATGCGCACGATTCCTAAATTATCTGACATTGCAATTGTTTTGCCGTTGGGAGACACGCTTACCGCCGTCATAGGTGCTCGCATTATGAATCGTTGCTGAAGAACGTGTTGGCGGTTATACAGTGCTAAACTCGTTTCGCGCAAATCAGAGGGAATCTTCAAGTTTCGTTGTTCGTAATATTTGTAGGCATTGCTGATCAGCTTTGCCGTTTCGACTTCCTTCCCAAAGACAAGTTGTGATCTCGCAGCATTCTGGTTATTCCGTTCTACCGCCAACCGTTCTGTTTCATTAGCAACCGATAGCAACTTTTGGTCAATCAACGCCTTGGCACGATTGGAATCTTGGATCATTTTACGTATTTGGAGCTTGGACTGGTCCTCAACGGTTTTTGCCTGCAATTCAGCGTTTTGTTTCCGTTGCTTTGCATCTTTAATTGCCTTTTCAGTTTCACCTTTTACTTCAGTTAACTCTTTCTTGAGTGCACGCAATGACTTGCTTGCTTGGTTCGCTGCACCAGCCCAATGGTTTGCATCGGAGAACATAATTAGGGCAGTCGCTGCTAGGATGATCACTGTAGCCCAAATGGAAGATGCTTTAATAAACCCAATCCGCTGTGCTCGGGTGACCCTACGGAGTTCGGCGTCCGGCATGTTCTCACGGATCCACGTAAGGTCGAATATTTTACGATAAATCGCGTTTCGAACAACCAACAGATTGTTCTCGACGGATAAGACTCCGCTCAGGTGGAGGCGGACAATATAGGGATTTGCGGGATCAAAGCGGACTTTCTCACCGCGATAGACACTGCGGTATAACGAAAGAATGGTCGCCTTTTCGTTTTCATCTAGGTCATTCAAGATCCGTGCACGCACGAATGCGAAGTTTATCTCGGAATTCAAGGAATTTTGAGCAAGCAAATCAGACTGAATCACGCGATCAACGGCATGTTTTCGATCCGATTCTGAGTGTGGTTCTTTGAGATATTGGGCAACGCTTTTACACAGCCTCTGGGTGAGATAAGGGTGGCCACCAGTCCAATAAATGACTTCCCGTATCATTCGTTTTGTGCAGTCAGAGATTGGGCCATTAGCTGGAATAACCGATTCGAAACCTCTTACTAAAGGTAACGCTTCCGATTTTGTGAAATCGGTCAGAACAATCCTGTGTCCGACATTGAAAGGAGTAGTCTGGGAATTGCGAATGAGGTCGGCGGGCTCCGCAGCTCCAAGCAAACAGAAGGTAATACGTTGTGCATTTTCATCCATCGCACGCCGATTGTACAATTCTCGAATGGCAGCGAAAAATTCATCAGCTGAAAACGGAAGACTCCGAACCGAATCAATCTCGTCTACAAAAACAACCAAACAAGTTGGAATCGTCGGCAAAACTACATCCACTAATGCAGCGAAGAAACGATTAGCAGGACTGAGATTGGAAGCAGCCGCCCAGAATGCCTCAAGCTCTTCTTCCAACTGAAGTTGTTGGCCAGCCAGATATAGAAGGCCAAAATACCACTGCTCTATTGTAAGATTACTGCCAGGAGCCGTTAGATCAAAAGTGATGGATTCGACGGAATGCTCTTTTAGTTTCCGAACGCACCGAACCATTAGTGAAGATTTGCCAACTTGTCGAGTTTCAAGCACATAGCAGAAGGTACGATCAATCAGACAATCGAATAGCTCCTTATCTGCAGCGCGAACAACATACGAAGGGGCATCCGGATCTAGAGTCCCACCGATTTGAAAGAATTCAGTGTTCGACATGAACACTACCTGTTTCTTCCGGCGCTTCTAGTGAGATATGCTCCGTTACAAATTTCCTATATAACTCACACCGGAATTTGAACTCATTCTTTCCCGTGTTAATAATAATCCCGGCACATTCTAACCTCAAAAGATCGGCCCTCTCCGCTGGCATTCTAGCAACCAATTTAACTAGAGCGACCTGCAGCGCACTGTCACGCATTGCGAGCCCAACGGTTTGATGTAAATGTTCACCAAACGGTCCCGACGGTGAAGATGCCACAGAAAACAGGTGATCCATCGAATCTTCTTTGTGAGAAAGAGTATAAAGTACTCTCTGAACAAGATATGGTTGTCCCCCAGTTAACAACATGACTGCCTTTAGCCCTTCCCGAGAACTCACCGGATTGCCATACCTATTGTTGAGGTCTTCAACTTGATCTAACGTAAAATCAAACAAGTTTATGCTCGGAACAATATTAAATGGTGATCGATTGAGATCTTTGATGTAGAGGTGCGGTTCCGTCGTTACAGTCATGATCATGGTCAAATTCTTCCAAAGCCGTCCAAGATCAGTTTTGCCCTTTTCGTGATAGCCCCGAAGGAACGAGAAGAACTCAGTACTAAATGGCCTGACTAACACTCGATCAACTTCTTCCATCGCCCACACAATTCTGCCCGGAATTTTCTTCAAGACTGAGTGGTGAATTGCGTGCTCCATATTACCACCGGCTCCGTGCATTGGATTCCACGTCAACGAAGAGGAGGCATTTTCGTCAACTTGAGACATTATGTTGCCTATTACCCGCATGCACAGCGTATCCAGATCTTTGATATCCTCATTGGAAAACTGACTGAAATCTGTAAAGATAATGGTAGCTTTCTCTTTATAAATAGTACTCAAGGCTCGATTAAGCAACGAAGATTTACCAGTCTGCCGGGGACCGCGCAATACAATCACGCTGCCCGTGGTATCAAGGCTCTCTTGCACTGCGATATCTGCGTCGCGATTGACATAATACAGACTGTTAACAGGCATACTTCCTGCATCAAAACTCTTAATGTGTGGAGACGGAAGCGGCTGCCCAGTAGTAATCTCGGGCTGATTGAGTTTTTCAAATGCCTGAACGATATCTGCGGGGGGCAACAATCCTCCCTGGCCCTCAAGTATGGATCTATATTTCAAAAACACATCCCGAGCCTGAAGCCGCTCTCCCACAGCAGTCAATGCGGTCATCAAGTCCCTATAAGCGCCTTCTTCATTCGACTTAAGACGAATGTATTTTCGAAGATAGGGAATTGCGGATTGGTAGTCTCCTGAATTCATCTCCGAGCGAATGAGTTCTCGAAGCGCTTCGACATACATTATGTGCACTCGCTTGCGTTCAGCATCTATCCATGAGTCATCCCAATCTCGCAACAGATAGTCGTCATAGATTTTGATGGCTTGACGAAGGGAATCTCGGGTCTTTGTTTGCACCATCGATTCAAAATTGTATAGATCGACTGTAATGCTCTGCGTATTGATAACTAACCTATTAGATTTACAAACAATACATTGTCCACCGCCTTGTAATCCTTTACGAAGAGCCATGACCGACTGACGCAGCCCATCTTCCGGATTAGCGTATTGTTGCCAAAACTTATCTGCTATTGTGGCGGTTGATACGGGCTTTCGATTCAATAACAGGTAAACAAGCAACCGGTCCGCGTCACGAGACCTCAAACTTTTGATTGATGCACCATCTACTTTGACATCTAGGTTTCCAAACAAGCTTATTTCGAGCATGATGGAACGCTCCTAAGGAAATAATTAAAACAAAGGTTGTAGTAAAGTGACAATAGTTTACATCTTCTTAATACGAAAACTAAAACTGTCACAAATTTGTCACAACTTTGTTACATATCTACATTTGTGTCGGTGCAGGTTGAAAAGGGAAACTACTTCTGAAACGTGACTTTCAACATCCGCAGCCAGTAGCGTTCACTATCAACGTATGTGATGTATACAATTTTGCCAGACTCCTGATTAAGCTCGGGGTGCTCTTTACCGGCGTAGCAAAATCCCTTGCCGAGAATCCGGTGCGGTGCCGAGATCTCCGCAATTTTGCGATATGGTCCCCAAGGATTGTCGGAAACGTATAATCGGATATTGTCGGAAATTCCGACTGAAAACGAGGCAAGATACCCACCAACATATCTGTTGTAGGATATCGAAAGCTCAGATGGAAAGTTTTCGATCCCTTCAATATCAACGGCGTCCAATTCTCTGGAAGACCAAGTTGCTCGAGCCCCGAGGTATTGATAGGCACTTTTATCTGCAATACCTGTGGGTTTGACACGTGCTAATCGAGCGCGCTTTCCGCCACGTCCTTCCCGTTGCCCGACGACATAGATGTAACCATCGGTATTACCTGTAACTACTGCCGAGCCGTAAATGGTGGCATCTGGATCACTTTTCCACCAAATGTTATCGGAGTTCGAGGGAATTTTCTTGAACTCTATGTTATCTGGACGTGAAGTATCTGCGACTGCCAACCCATTCCCTACAGACCGAAATGCAAACGCACCTGATCCCGTTGTGAGAATTCTTCCATAAAAGAGATATGCAAGATTATGTGCGGAGTCGTACCAACTTCCAAAGGGCCAATACCTTACGTTCGCCCCATCCGTAGGATCGTTCGGAAGCAGAGGGCGAGCAAGTTTGGTTTTGGGGTCGGACAGAAACAGATAGCTTTTGAGAGGTGATGTTCCACTGCCCCGAGAAACGATCAGTCCGCAGTTGCTCAGCGATCCCAGGAAATCCTTATGAGGTGTGGTCGGCGAAGTTAGAAACACATCTCCAAACATCCACAAAGTCTTTGAGCCAATTGGGAGCGAATATCCAGCGTCGGTTCCATCAACACCCGCCTGATTGTCAGTGAAAAGTAGACCTCGATTTTCGACGCTTTTGACGGTGACTGACTGCGCTACCAGCTGAGCAGAATTGGCGAGGACGTAAAATGCTAATAGTAGGGAATTAACCAGTCTGTTGGACATTGCTCATACGCAAGAGAAGAGGTTCTTCTCGGTTCAATACTGTGCGTTCTTGAATAACGCACTTCACTACGTCTTTCTCAGAAGGGATCTCGAACATAATATTCATCATGATCTCTTCCAATATCATACGCAAGGCTCGCGCACCTGTCTTGCGTTTTAGCGCTTCTTGGGCAATGGCACGCAGTGCAAGCGGTTCAAAAATCAGTTCAACGCCGTCGATTTGAAGCATTTTTTCATATTGTCGAGTTAAAGAGTTCTTTGGCTCGACTAGAATTCTGACAAGTGCTTCTTCGTCTGGAGATTCTAACGAAACGATTACAGGAAGACGTCCAACCAACTCTGGAATCAATCCAAACTTGACCATATCCTCTGGTACAACTCTCTCCATATGCTCACGTAGTTTAGTCTTGCGTTCTTCACTGGTGGATTGCGAGGCACGAAATCCAACAGAATTTTCGTTCAGGCGCTGCGATATCTGCTTTTCCAATCCTTCAAATGAACCGCCGCAGATAAAAAGAATGTTGCTGGTATCGACACGCAGAAATTCTTGCTGAGGATGCTTTCGCCCACCTTGAGGAGAGACATTCGCAATGGTTCCTTCAAGTATCTTAAGGAGTGCCTGCTGAACTCCCTCCCCGGATACATCTCGGGTAATTGACGGGTTCGCACCTTTACGCCCGATCTTGTCGATCTCGTCAATATAGATAATGCCGCGTTCTGCGTTTCGAATGGTCTGCTCTATTGTGCCGCCTTTATCTGCTGCCTGCAGAAGACGATTTAGGATACTCTCAACATCTTCCCCCACATACCCTGCCTCGGTCAGTGCTGTCGCGTCCGCGATCGCAAAGGGCACGTTAAGGATGCGGGCAAGTGTTTGAGCAAGGAGTGTTTTGCCGCTGCCTGTCGGACCAATCAGTAGAATATTGGACTTTTGAAGCTCGACGTCTTCTAACCCTGCATTGATGCGTTTGAGGTGGTTGTAGACCGCTACAGCGAGGGCTTTCTTTGGGCGATCTTGACCGACGACATAATCGGAAAGCGAGCGATAGATATCCTTCGGTTTGGGTATGCCACGAAAAAGATTGGGGTTGGTTGGAACATCTTCGCCGGTTTTGAGGAGATTCATTGAGGTTTCGATGCACTCAACGCAAATCCCGCCGGCGATACCAATAATTAACTCTGGAACCTGCCCACGACCACGACCGCATAGAGCGCAACGTTTTTCGTTTTTTGTCGTTGTTCGAGTCGCCACGGCAATCCTTGAAGAATGAAAATTGAAATGGGCGAGCAGTAATTCGTTACTAACTCGCCCATAGGAAGTGTTACTCTATCTTGCGTCTCTGACGAGAATCTTATCGACCAATCCATAATCGACAGCCTCTTGTGCGGCGAGCCAGTAGTCTCTATCGCAGTCGAGTTTCACTTTGTCGAGCGGTTGACCGGTATGGTGCGCGAGAATCTCCATTAAGGACTCTTGCGCCTTGTTCATCTCTTCCAGTCGGATTTTGGCATCCGAAACGGTGCCTTCATATCCACCGGCAACCTGGTGCATCATTACCCGCGAATGCGGCAACGTATAACGCTTACCTGCGGCACCTCCCGCCAGAAGGATTGCACCCATGGATGCAGCCATTCCGACGCAGATCGTTGCTACGTCAGGTTTCACAATTTGCATCGTGTCATACATCGCAAGCCCTGCTGAGACACTGCCACCGGGGGTATTGATATAGAGTTCAATATCCGCATCCGGATCCTCTTTCTCGAGGAAGAGCAGCTCCGCAATGACTAAGCTTGCAAGATGATCATCCACCGGATCACCGATGAAGATAACGCGATCCTTTAGAAGTCGTGAATAGATGTCGTAGGCTCGTTCGCCACGAGCACTCTGCTCGACAACCATTGGGATTACGTTGCGATTTGGTTGACCAATCATGATTTTCTCCTTAATTGCTATTCAGCTACAGCGGGAACATCTGTGATCTCAACCATTCCGAACAGAATGTCGCGCAACTTGCGACGTACTACTATGTTCCCAACCTGAGTGCGTCTACGTTGGTCGCTAACAATTCGTTTCGTGACCTCCTCACTCCATTGGTTTTCGGCCGCCAGCCGACTGAATTCTGCGGCAAGTTCGTTTCCGGAAATCTCAACGCCATGCATTGTTGCAAGATCGCGCATAATCAACAAAGTTTTGACGCGTTCTGAAGCATTTTGGCGAACTCTTGTCTGATG
>CAISOI010000102.1 GCA_903886985.1 uncultured Chthonomonas sp. | reverse complement strand
TAATCTAATTGCGGAATTTGTTGGTAGCGGAAAGAAGGTTCTTTTTGTTTCGGAAAAGCGTGCGGCATTAGAGGTCGTCCACAAACGACTGCAAGAAGCCGGGCTCGGAGATGCTTGTTTGGAACTTCACAGTGATAAGTCCAGTAGACGAGCGTTTTACGAAGAGCTCAAGAAAACCCTAGCAGCCTCGCGCCCAGTATTGCAGGAAATAAATAGCGATGTATCCAAGATTGAGGCTCTTAAGACTGAATTGAATGAGTATGCAGACTTTATGAATACGCCAATCAATCCGTTGGGTGTTACTCCGAGATACGCTATGGGGCGACTTCATTCTTTAGGAACGGATTTGTCAATAGAGGGTCGGCATTCGTCTGACTACATGGATTCGTGGTGTTACGATGACTTTAAGGGCAAATTAGAAACAGTTCGCGAATTTCAGCACCTTATTAATAAAATTGGTGTCTTGCAGGAGCACCCGTTTTTTGGTTGTTCGCTTATCCAATTGTTGCCGCAAGACAAAGCAGATATTATAGACCTGTTAAAAAATGCCTTTGAAGAAGTAAAAGCGTTCCATAAGTATGCCAATGAATTATCTGAATTGCTTCGCGTAGAATACCCTTCAATACCTGCCGATATCGAGAATCTGGAAAAGCTAACAAGTTTTGTAATTTCGGCACCCAATACATCGAATATGGACGTTAAGCACGACATTTGGTTGTCAGATTGCAGTGAAATGAAACAACTTGCATTACAAGGCTTAGAATATAATTCCTTGGTCAGTCAAATCTCTGCTTCTGTTCCCATTGCCAGTCTTGGTTTTAATGTCGACGAGTTTCTTGGATTACTGAAACTAGAAGGGCTGACTAGCAAGGAACCAAGTTCGGAATTCATACCGTCGCTCATACGCAGCTTGGAAGTGACTGTCAACGAGCAATCGAGCCTGTCAACGATTTCCAAAGAAATGGCTATCGATCTTGGTCAGCCCGTTCCGACCACATTTACAGAAATGGTAGCCTTGATCGAGTTATGCCAGAAGTTCAAGTCAATCCCGAGTGCTACAGGAATCAAATACAGTTCGGAAGATTGGAATGGGCAAGAGTCCGAGATTGCAAATGCAATAAATCTTGTTCGCCAACACCAAAAGTTATCTCTTTTATCGAATAGCATATTGTCTGAAAAGGCTCTCAAAGAGGATCTTCAGCCCGTTGTGCTAAGTCTTCAAAAGACTTCAAAGTGGGCACGGTTTTTAAGTCCAACCTTTCGAAAGGCTATGAGACAGTGTGACCACCTTTTCGTTTCACCAAACATTGGAGCCGATCAGCGAATTGAAGTCCTGAGAAACGCAATAGAAGTCGTTGAAATTGACGAAAAAATAGTACGGCTTTCGGATTCAATGGAGACAATATTTGGGATGAATTGGCGGGGATCACAGTCGGACCCCGAAGAGTTAACAGAGGTTGCGCAGTGGTGTCGATTCATAATGACGCAGGTCTCCAAATGCGATTTGCCGATCTCATGCCTCAAGGTCCTGGAACGTCGACTTCCACAAGACTTTAAGCGAAGGATAGAGGCTGGTGTCACTTCGGTGGCAGAGATTACAAACGCCCTGTCAGATATATTGAGTGTGATTTTTAGATCCAAGGTTGAACTGGTGGGTAATTCTATTGAGCCAATGGAATCTACCTATCAATGGATATCCTCACGACTCGTCCCAGTATTAGATGACTTGTATTCTAACATTCCGACTTTAAGAGAACTCGGACTAGTTGATGTGTTCGAGGTATGTGCTCGCATACAACGTGCTCAAAGTCTGAATAAATCTTTACATTCGAATGATACTATTGGTAGTATTGTTGGTTCTATTTGGGATTTCGACAAGACAAATTGGAGTGAATTCCAAGAAACAATGAATTGGGCAATGACTCTGCGACAGCGCGTTAACGCGGGTGAGATTCCTTCTGGACTGGTAGATTTTTTCTCAACCGATTTACCGCGCCTGCGTGTTCGAAGTGCTGCTGACGTCGCGAATGAGCACCGTGAAACGGCTAAGTCAGCCGTTAGTAGGGCCTTAATAAAGGCAGGACTGTATGATGATCCGAGTGAATTTGTTGAAATGCCATTTGCTGACCAAGAAAAGAGCCTACAAGGGTGGGTAGAAACGACGGGCGAGTTAGATCTTATAATTGACTATAACCGTTTTACTGACAGATTGATGCAACAGGGTTTGCGGGAGACAGTTGAAATTAGCCAGAGGTGGGAGGGAGCGAGCGAGGGACTGTCTCGGTCGTTTGAACATGCCTACTTTGATGGGATTGTTCGAAGTGTGTGGTCAACCAATTTACAGTTGTTAACTACCAAAGGAGATATTCGTTCTAACCATGTATATGAATTTCAAAGTTTGGACAAGCGACTCTTAAAACATAATCGTTCTAAAGTTGCCTTTGCTCATTGGCAGCAAGTGCCAAGATCGGATTCCGCTGGTGAAATGGCATTTCTTAGTACGCAGATGAATTTAAAACGCAACCACCGCCCAATTCGCAAGGCAATGCTAAGGGCTGGTATTGCAGTCCAGGCAATCAAACCCGTGTTCCTAATGAGCCCGTTGTCTGTAGCACTTTATGTTGATCCTAAAGGTCCCAAGTTCGATGTAGTGATCTTTGATGAAGCGAGCCAAATAAAGCCCGAGGATTCACTTGGTTCAATTTGTAGGGCGGAGCAAGTAATTGTAGTAGGTGACAGTGAACAAATGCCGCCTACCAGCTTCTTTGACAAAGTGACCAATGACGACGAATTTGACGACGACGATGAAGTGAACAATGACCAACTTGGAGACCTTGAAAGTGTACTTGCTTTGATGAATAAGCGGATTCCCCAACAAAGTCCGAGGCGAAGGGACTTGAGGTGGCACTATCGGAGCCAACATGATTCGTTAATCAAGGTGTCAAATTACGAATTCTACGATAATCGGCTTGTCATCTTTCCAAATCCGGATATACCGAATGACGAAATGGGATTTGTTTTCCGATATCACCCTGAAACAGTTTATGATCGTGGCAAGACGAGAACCAACATACAGGAAGCTCGGCTAGTGGTGGATGCTGTCCGGAAACACATTCTCAAAACTCCGCAATATACTCTTGGTATTGCTACATTTAGTCTTGCCCAACAAAAGGCTATAGAGGACGCATTGGACGAAGCAAGTCGTAATGATTCCATCCTAGAAGCGTTTAATGCGAGGCATTCACACGAATCCCTGTTCATAAAGAACCTTGAAAGTGTTCAGGGTGATGAGCGAGATGTGATTTTCATTTCCGTGGGATATGGTAAAGATGAACGTGGAATGATTAACCGCAGTTTTGGACCGGTGAACTCAGAGGGTGGTGAGCGACGGTTGAACGTGCTGTTCACGCGAGCGAGGCGAAGATGTGAGATATTTTCCAACATTCGTGCATCCGATATCAGTTTGGCCGATATGCCCCCTAAAGGAGTAATCGCCTTTCGCCAGTTCCTATTGTTTGCAGAAACTGGAAATTATGACGTACCAATGCCAGCAGGGTCTGAGACACAATCTCCATTTGAGGAAGACGTATTACAACGCCTTCGCGGGGTAGGTTATAACGTGGATACGCAAGTGGGAAGTATAGGATTTTACATTGATCTTGCGGTAAAACATCCTTCTAAGCCCAATGTATATGTTCTTGGTATTGAATGTGACGGAGCGATGTATCACAGTGCAAAGACAGCACGGGATCGAGACCGACTACGGCAGTCCGCACTAGAGGCAAGAGGTTGGCGAATACATCGAATTTGGAGCACTGACTGGTTTAGAGACGCAGACGTTGAATTCGAGCGACTTACAAAGAGCCTTCAACTTGCGATTTCGGAATTTAATAATGATCCGGTCCCTGTCCGTACTTCAGAAACTAGTGAACAGACAGAGGACATCATTCGTGAAAGTTTCGTATTGCCCCCAGAGGAAATCGAAACTTATTCGGTTTACGATAGGACCCTAAATCTAAGTGGCTACCAACTTCACGAACTTTCCCATGAGTTCTTAGCTAAACTAATCAAAGCAATAGTGGACGTAGAGAGCCCCATCCATACCAACGAGGTAATTAATCGAATTCGATTGTGCTCTAGTGTGGGCCGTGCAGGCTCGCGAATTCAATCTGCAATACTGGAGGGAATCAAATTTGGTCTTAGATTGCATTGGTTCACTCGTAAGGACGAATTCCTCTATAGTTTGGACCAACAAAAGATATCTGCGAGACGCCGCAGTGACATCGCGAACGTAACATTATCAATCGATTTTGTCTCAGTCGAAGAGATTTCTGCCGCTCTTTACGAGGCGATCTCCAAGTCGATTGGAATTACCGAACTGGAAGCTGTAAAATCTGCCGCCGAAAGACTAGGATTTAAGCGAGTAACAGCAGGAACTGAAGATCGCATTAAGGCTGTGTTAAGAAAGGCGCTATTGACAGGGCTAAGCCTGGGCAGTCCAGCTCGACCACATGAAGAACCTATATTATTGGAAGAACGAAATGGTGGTATAAGGATGAAGGCGTAAATCTAAAGGGATT
>CAISOI010000101.1 GCA_903886985.1 uncultured Chthonomonas sp. | reverse complement strand
GTACCAGCAAGTTCTACCACAGTGATGCACTGGGGAGTACTCGCGGCATAACCAACTCCAGCCAGACGGCAACGGACAGCCAACTGTTCGATGCATGGGGGATGGTGGTCAGCCGGACGGGAAGTTCACCGACTCCGTTTGGTTTTGCCGGCACCAGTCAGTACCAGACCGACACAGAAAGCGGCTTGCAGTTGCTTGGGCATAGATATTATGATCCGAGTACGGGGCGGTTTATAACGCAGGATCCGGCGAGGGATGGGGAGAATTGGTATGCGTATTGTGGGAATGGGCCGTTATCACGATTAGACCCCAGCGGTACTAGTTGGAAATCGTGGGTTATCGGTGGAATTGTTGGTATCGGCGTAGGCGTCATCACCTTGAATCCTGTGGCGGGTGTACTCGCCGGAACTGCCACCGGAACGCTCGTCAGCAAAATTGGTGAAGGCAACGACTGGCATGAAGCGATCAATGACGGATGTATCTCTGGACTGATTTGTGCCGATGTGGTCCCAATTGCTATAGCAATTCGGGGGAGCATCGGAATTGCTATTGGCTCCGGTAGTGGAGGAGGAAGTAGTGGATCTGGAGGTAGTGGTGGAAATACAGGATCAATAGGATCCGGCGATCCAACGTCTGGTGGTAACCTAACGGACGGCGGCCAGATAGTAGGTAGAATTCCAACTGCAAAACTTCGCAAAATGTGGGAAGCTTATTACGACGCTTCGTGGCCTACTGATCCTACCACAGGCAAGAATTTGATTGCTCATCACGATACTGCTTTAGCCGATGGGGGAACAAATGATCCTTGGAACATTATCCCCATGTTG
Organism: uncultured Chthonomonas sp.; assembly: GCA_903886985.1. Lineage (GTDB taxonomy): Bacteria > Armatimonadota > Chthonomonadetes > Chthonomonadales > CAJBBX01 > CAISOI01. Next base: position 2,114 of record CAISOI010000101.1, on the reverse strand, counting down.
CCGCAAGATCACATATTACTCCACCAGCAACGAGGTGATTTCATACGTTGGGGCGGGCGACGGGGACAGTGACTTTAATCAACATACTCCCATTCCTCATAATGTGGGAATGTACATTTAACAGGATACTGCGGAGCAACCTTGCATAAACCTTTGCCGGAATATCTAATAGATCGTGATTTCACCGGACCTGAGTTTGTTATGAACCATGGTGCCACACATATCCTATTGCTCGAAGCCGAAGAGCAAATAAGGCAAATGTACCCTCATAAAGCGGTCAACTACGGCAACCTGTACATGGTATTCCAACCGCGGGTTGCCGTCTTTTACTTTGACGTTGAAGCTACATTCAACTGTTCAGATATAGGTACTTGGGTAATACTATGTGACCAGACAGTTGGATTCGAAAACATTGTTAACTGTTCGAATTGCGCCCAAGCATTGCGATTGCATTGTTTTGAACTCGAAAATTGGCTTGTTAGGTCCCTGAACTCAGACCTTATTCCATTTCCATCCCAGATATATTCAAGATATCCTATAATGGAACTGGAGCGCAACCCCACGAATTTAGAGGACATAAAAAATTCTATAAATAATATAAAACGAAATATCTTAGGAAAATACAGGGACATTCTATCTAGATATTAAGCATTAGTACTTAAATAATTTATTAGTAGGAGTAATTATTGGACATTATAAAGTATTTTAATATCGACACCAGTCCATTGCGATTAGTGGATGATAACGGACACTGTTATACAATATTGGGTAAAAATAGGAACCGATTCGGGGCGCAGGCTCTGGAATTTATTCAGCACGAAAAATGGTTTGACGGTTACATACGGATGCATTATGGCAAAGGAGTTGAAGATGTAATCGAGTTGTATTTTATAGAGTTCGCACCAAACAAAAAATGCCCGTTCCCAGGTGCTTGGGTCATAAGTGGTGACTGTCCGAATACCTATTTAGATATTGTGAACTTCAAGACCTGCGAACAGGCATTAATGGGGTATTGCAGACATTTGGAATTTTGGCTATATAAGTTCAGAAACAAATTGCCTCTACTGAATACATTCCCCCATTTCTATCCTGGCACACGTCGACAAGTAAGGCCGGACGAACAATATTTCGATTACATCGAATCCGTAATTTCAATGATACGATCAAACTTGTCGCAGGGGTCTTATTCCGGAATGGCTTATTTTTAACTAATTGCTGATGAATGTCAAACGCCTTCTAAAAGTGAGCCACTTTACGCCGTTTAGAATTGAGCCACCTTCAGTCCTATAATGACATTTGCATTGCCTTCCGCTAATCTGTTTGTGGAGGTGCATACAATGATTTTATTGGAGGAATCGATGGTGATTAAAGGGTTGAAAAGACAGGGTCTGACTATCCGCGAGATTGCACGTCGAACGGGTCGAAGTCGTAATACAGTTACAACGATTGCTGACAATGTGGTGGGACTTTAGTGCCTTCGGTAACCAATATATTTCCCATCGACCATGAATCCCGGTACATTGAATGGAAATGCTCGCTGTTAATTAGACGTAATGAAAGCCTGACGAGAATCGCAGGGAAGATCCATCATGGCGGCTTATAACAATGGTCTATTGATAAAAGATAGCGAGTTCCCGCTCTTCGACGGCATGGGACATGAACGAACTGTTACCAACTCCAGCCAGACCATCACAAGACAGAAACCCAGTCTACAGTAAAACCTTGCCCTCAATCAACCTCAGCCGACACCTCCAAAAACATTTTCAAAAATTTTTGCCACAACCTTTCCTGATTCGCCAACCCCAAACGAGTATTAAAGTACAAGCACAAAACATCAGGCCGTTGGTCCCATCGACCGACCGTCTGAAACTGGGCTCAACACTCTGCGGAGTCGCACTCCAAAAAATTTCAAAAATTCTTGGAACATTCTTGCAACCTCTGACGTCTATGATTAGTAGACAAAGATATACATAAAACTAGGTGCCGTACCTTTACATACAACAACTAAATATCGCAAGCCGTCGGTCCGATCAACCGACCGCTTGAACCCGTGGTTCAATTTGTGCGGCCGCACAAACTTGAATCCATAAGTACCCATAAGGGCCGGCCCAAGT
>CAISOI010000100.1 GCA_903886985.1 uncultured Chthonomonas sp. | reverse complement strand
CTATTTGATCAAATTGGCGGTACCGCAGCAGTAGACGCTGCTGTCGACATCTTCTACAGGAAGGTATTAAGTGACGAGACCATATGCCACTTCTTCGATACCACCGACATGGAGCGTCAAGCTGCAAAGCAAAAGGCGTTTTTGACTATGGCATTTGGCGGTCCTAATAACTATACAGGATTAGACATGAGAAAAGCGCATGCGCACCTTGTAAAGCAAGGATTGAATGACGCTCACTTTAATGCTGTTGCTGGTCACTTGCAATCGACCTTGGAAGAACTGGGGGTTCAAAAGAACCTAGTCGATCAGGTGATGGCGATCGCAGAAAGCACGCGCAACGACGTTCTCGATCGATAGGGAGCGACCTGCAATTGGAAGCACGCGTTCGATACTTGGGAATGGATTATCCGTTAGCGGAGGATGAGACCGTTTTAGATTGTCTTCTAAGATGCGAACAGAAAATTCCAAATTCCTGTCGAAGCGGAATATGCCAATCCTGTATGATGCAGGCGGTAGATCACAAACCGCCAGCATCCTCTCAAGTCGGTTTAAGGCAAGCCTTGAAAGAGAGCGGTTACTTTCTTTCTTGCATCTGCAAACCTGATAGTGATATAAACGTTGTACTCGCAGGAGATGAAGTAATTTCTCGGACACCCGCGACAATTGTATCCAAAGAATGGTTGAATTGTGAGATAGTACTGCTTACCGTCAAGGCAGATATCCCATTTACTTTTCGCCCCGGGCAATTTGTTCATATCACTCGGACTGAAGATGGGTTAACTAGGAGTTACTCGGTAGCATCGCTTCCTTCTGAGGGCGGCATTTATGAATTCCACATCCGACGGCTTCCGGGCGGGGTGATGAGCGAATGGATTTGTAACGACTGTAAGCCAGGGGGCCGCTTAGAATTATCTGGACCATTTGGCTCATGTTTCTATACTGAGGATGCCAAAGACGCGGAAATGCTTCTGGTTGGAACTGGCTCAGGCTTAGCACCGCTCTACGGGATTACTCTTGATGCACTCCGCAGCGGACATCGTGGAGGCATTCGGCTCTATCATGGCAGTTACTCTGTTGCGGGGTTGTATTTCATAGACCGCCTTCGACATCTTGAGGCGGAATTTGCGAATTTCAAGTATTTCCCTTGCGTGGACGACGTGGACGCTGAGGGTGTTAATAATGGAAGAGCTGCAGAGATCGCATTAACGCAAAATCCAAAACTCAATGGCCATCGTGTGTTTCTTTGTGGTCACCCTGAGATGGTCAAATCTACAAAGAAAAAGGCGTTTCTATCGGGGGCATCGATGCAACATATACTCGCAGATCCGTTTGTACTTGCGAGCGTTAGTCAAGCTTGCGAGAGGTAGTAACAGGAGATCTTTCCGGTCCTACCTGTTCGACAGAAGTGAGAAATAAAACGACCTGCCTTAAATATAGGCAGGTCATTTCTATTGGAGCAAACTCTATTTGAGCATTGCGTCAACAGCTTTGGTGATCTCATCGGTCTTCTTGGAATCGACATCAACAAAGTTGCTCTTGACTGCCATTCCCTTCCAAAGAAGAACGGTGTTCTTTGCGGATGGGTTGATGTTGTAAGCAGCAATATCCGACTCTTTGGTTCCTTTAGGTAAGAAGGTTAAAGGAATGGAGGTCTTGTTTTCAGCAGCGATTTTCAAGATAGCATCTTTCTGCTCTGGGCCGCCCATGAATACTACGAAGCTGCGAAGCTTCTGATCCTTGTGTGCATCAACAATCTTCTGAAGATCAGCAACAAGCTTGGAGGCTTTGGTAGCATCTCCATTAACAAATGCTGCGACGACAGGGGATGCGCCATATTGGCAACGGTAGCAGAGTTCCCGACCCTTGTTTGGTCCGGTTACATCAACCACTTGAAATGCGCCAGGCATTGCGCCAGGTTTTAGACCAGATTCGATAGCAGCATAGGCTGCGACAGCCATCATGCTGGTAGCTGCGACAAGCATTCCAACTTTAAACTTCATGTTTCGGCTTCTCCTAAATAGACATCCGGTGGATACCGGTATGGTGAATGGGCAAATTGCCCGGTTTAAACGGTCCGAATTGGCACCGCATTTTGCAAGTATTGCAAACCTTTTTACTACAACTCTAATACGTATTCGATGAGGTCTTTCATTTCTTCCGGACTCAACAAATGCGCTTTACCATGCAACTGTTTCGGGTTATAGAGTAAGAATACCTCTTCCAGTGTTTTTGCCTTGCCATTATGGAGGTAAGGATAGGAGTCATACACTGCAGTAAGTTTCGGCACCTGCAGAATTACTCCTTCCGGAGTTGTGCCGATCCATGCCTTCTTTGTCCCGCCAAACCGGGAACCCGTGTGACAAGAAACACACTCTGCTTTTCCTTCAAATAACGATTTCCCCCGCAATCCTTTGGTGGAATGAGTCCCATCTGGATTGCGGAATGGATTTGGCGGCGCAGATAATGAATTAACGTATCGTTCTATCGCTTCCACTTGTGTTTGCGTAGGTTTGGCGCCCTGCATGAGTCCGGGAATTTCTTCTTCGATGAATGCAGCTATAGAAGGCTCGTGTCCGCTCCACCGGAATGGACCTGCACTGCCGATATTACCAATCAGGCTCTTGGCATTCCTGTCAGTCTCTTTCCCGAGAACGTCTTTCACGTGCACAAACTTCCAGGAGATGCCGTCCGTTCCGCCATCAGGATGGCACGAGTTACAGCTGAACTGTTCTCCCTTAACGATAGTTGCGGTTGAAAAGAGATACTTGCCAAGTATAGTCGAATCTTTATGGGCTGTTGCCCCAAGGTTGATCCGTCGTTCTCTCTTAAGTGATTCTGGATTGATTACAGCAATATCGTTACTCAGGCTGTTCGCGACCCAGAGTTCTTTTTGATCCGGAGTAAACGTCAATCCTCTGGGGCAGGATCCAACATTCTGTACCGTTAGTGTTTCGCCGCCCCTTACCGGAACCATGTTGACACTGTGTCCACCATTACAGGTGATGAACGCCCGCGACTTCGTTGAATCCAGAACAATCGAATCAGGATCGGAAACATCTTTGCCCATTAAGTCCAACCAAAGGTTTTGCACGCCATTGCGGGGACCATTTGGTACCTGAAGAAAGGCTTGGTTGGACCATATACCAATTGCAGTCTCGGTGGGGCGCTCATTTTGCGCCTTTTGTGCGACCACAAATACTGTGCGACCATCTGGAAATATGTCGATTCCCCTGAGATTGACGGAAGGAACAGTGGAACTTGCCTTTAAAGATAAGGAGGCCGTGTCTAGGTAGCTTATAGAACCGTCGGTCATATTGCCGCTAACAACGGTGTTCCCATCAGGTGAAATGGCAAGTGATCGAGGTCGATGACCTGTGGGCATTGCCCCAATGAAGGACCATTTTGCAATGTCGATGACAACAACTTTGTCCAACTGGCTAATCGATACATAGGCACGAGAGCCATCCGGTGAAACAACAACATCCCAGGGCATTCCGAGTTGAACCAGCCACTTGCAAACTCCGGTTGTTGTGTCGATCTTTACGATGGAACCACTGAAACTGTTGGTAACGATCACGGAAGTGCTGTTTTGAATTGCGGCAATGCCGGTAGGGTGGGTGCCATTAGTTGATATATGACGAAGTACCTTGCCGGACATTCTATCAATTACTGCAATAGCACCTTCGTCAAATTCAGTGACATAGGCAGTCGTACCTGCACTGTTGAACGCAATTTCGAAGGGACCACGGTTGCCATCCAGAGCTGGTTGAATCGCCGTGCGTGCTGAATCATCAGACTTGGCAGTTACCAATGGACCACCGACAGCCATTGCAATTAACATAGAACCTGATATACAAAGCAAAATGGGAATTTGGCGCATAGGTGTTATCATACTATCTCAAAAGGAATTCGGACTTTGTAGCAATCAGTCTATTATAGTGCGAATCCTCTTCAGTTGTAATGAAACGGGCATTCAAATACTGGAAAGTCTCTTCTTGTTTGCTGAATTTTGGACTGTTACTTCCTAGTATCGGTCAGGCAACTCTTAACCGCGAGATTGAAAGTCCGAAAGTCGCGTTCACCTTCCCACCTTCTTACTATTTTGCCTTCACTATCTATCAGTATTGATACCGGCACTTCATCAATGTGCCCAAATGCTTCTCGGATGGCATCAGTTGCCAGTGCCTGCCTGTATGTCACGCCGTGCAATGAGCACCATTTTCGCAGACCGTCTGCCCCATTTTGTTCAGAGAGAGCTATACCAATGACTTCGAGTTTGTCTCTATTAAACGATGTGCTTAGCCGTTTCAAATCCGGAATTTCAATTTGGCAGGGTGCGCACCAAGTGCCATAGAAGTTGAGCAGGGTTACTTTGTGAGCCTGACTTCTTAAGTTGATACTGTTGCCTTCAATGTCGCGGATGTCGAAATCAGGAGAAGGATCAGTGCGCGTCTGTTTGGCCGGATGTAGGTCGAAGTCGGCATACCGGTATTCGTCGCGAGCTTTTGCAGTTTGTCACCACGTATCCCAATGGTTAATCACGGCGGACTTTTCTGTAACGGATTGTTTGCTTTTGATTACCCAATTATTGCCGGTGATCCGGTGCAACACTCCAGTAGCCAGTGACATTAGCGTCTTATCATCGCTGTGAAGCAACGCAACTAAGTCTTGTACTGCATGTTTGCATTCGATGGGATTTTGCTGCGTGAGCGCGCCAATCTGATTAACTGCTGCTTGGCGCATCCACGTATCGTCATCATTAAGTGCTCCGAGCAGTGCTTTAAAGCCAGACTTAAAATCTACATTGGGTAGTGATTCAATTGCGCGCTGCCTGACGTGGGATGCGGAATCATGGAGAGCATCCTCAAGCAATCTTACAGCATCTGGAGTTCTCAGACTGCTGATAGCATCTATTGCCGCATAACGCAGGCCGGGATTTGCACTGTGTGTAGAAGTTACCAACGTAGACCACTTCTTGTCGACAGGAGTCTTTTCGATAAGATTGGATAGTCCAAGTGACGCCTCTTCCATATCTCCATCCAGTGGATCAGAAGTGGATTGCGATCTACTCTTAAATGCAATGAATAGTAGACCTATGATAATGATAGGAATTGTAATCTTCAGGAAAAATAGTTGTCTACGTTTACCGGCGCAGTGAATCTGTGGCTCTTCTGTCAATGTGAAATCCTCCGTCCCAATCAATATTTCTTGTTCACATTGGTATACAATCGGAGCATTTGAAATTGGACAAATTCTTGTACAAGCAGGAGGTTACTAAAAGGGCTGCGCCAAGATTTTAAGCAGCGCAGCCTCATAGTATGCTAAACGGTGTGCTATTTCAAATCCATTATCAAGATAGAGATAGAGTAGGGAGGCATAGTGTATTTGAATTTGGTTCCGGGTACCGAGAAGGTCGAGGTCACAGGCACTATGTGTTTGGGGTCATCAATCGTATTTGTATCCAGAGGTTTGGAACCCGAAAGGACGACCCGTTTTGCCATGGGCTTAACGCGACTTATTCCTCGCAAATCAATATCAGTAGTCCGCGGCTGACCGTTCATGTTAACAATCTTGAGGAAGACCTTATTGGTCTTGCTGTCCATGATGACTTGATAGATCCATTTCTGAGATCCAAGGTAGGCAGGAAAATTATAGATGTTGTCTCTGACTTTGCAGACAATCTCGTCGGTGATGGGCATGATGTCGGTGAGGGAGTCGACGGTGAATTTCTTGG
>CAISOI010000099.1 GCA_903886985.1 uncultured Chthonomonas sp. | reverse complement strand
TGGTCCAACATCTCCGATTCCGAAACCTCCTAAAAAAAGACTCTCTCAATATATAGCCGTCGGCAAACGCCATCTTACAACCACTTTCCGAAAAAAGATTCAACTTTTTTTGGAGCGGCTCATTTCACGCTCAAATTGACTAATTGGAGATTTGCGTCAACAGACAACAGCTTATGGGTTCTGAAGGATTCACATTCTCAACTGTCGCATAAACTGGAAACACTGTGCGAATTCAACGAGGAGCTTTGCCCAATGAAAAGATTGATGTTTTCCCTATTAGCCCTGACCATGTTCGCCGCGATGTCTCTACCTGCACATGCGGATGACATAAAGGATATCGAAGCTCTTTATAACAAATACTGCGCTGCAACGAAGGCAAAAAGTGTTGAAAGGGTTCTTGCTTTAATAACGGATGACTACACTTCGGTCTTTATGGGAAAAGTGGCCTCACGTAAACAAACTGAAGAGGGGATTAAGATGACGTTTGAATTCGTAAAAAGAGTTGATACTTGCACTGCTAAGATTTCCGAAATTAGTGTGAATGGCTCTTCTGCTACGGCTAAGTACAAGATGCGTTTAGTAACGACGACAACAAGTGAGACTGAAAGTCAGGTCAAGAAAATAGAACTCTTAAACTCATATAATGACGTGTATAAAAAGACCGCTCAAGGATGGAAAATTAAAACTAGTACGCTTGCCGATTCCAAGGTCACTTTGGACGGTAAACGCTTCGACCCCTACAAATTCCCAACTCCAACCAAAAAGTAAAAGACTAACTTGAACAGCTAATGGCTCCGCGTTTTCGCGGAGCGAGTACAGTCTTAGAAGGATCGGTAGCGCCCGTTTAGAGTATTATCGTGAGAAAAATAATCATTACATTGAATTACATCTGATTGGAGTGAAAATTGGGCATTTCACACAAACAATACCGCAAAGCGGCTCTAGCTGCGTGGAAATCTAAAGAATTCTCCGCCGCGAAATCCAATTTACCGCTCTCCACAACACTTATGAAAACGCTGTTTTATACTCTTGACGAGAAACTGACCGAACAAGGCTGCGATCATACTCTCAAAATTGTGAAGGGCTGGTGTGTCGAAACTGAAGTAAACTTTACAGACCTCAATACTTGGCTAGAAGCAATTGGCGGCCATTGTGATTGCGAGGCGCTGGATAACGGAGAAGAGGCGTTTTCGGCAGCTATCGGTCAGCAAATGTAATGCCATTGATAGAGAGCTTCATATCCCATTCAAACTTAACACTTTTTGCTTTGTTGCCGCCAGGCTTTGTCGAAACAGGACCAGAAAAAATTGAAATTACTAAACTTTTGCCTTGAAGATGACATGTGGCCGAGAGGCATTGAGGTGGATGATTTTGTCTACGACATGCACAACGCCTTCAGTTTTGGCGGACTCAAGCAAAATATAGCAGAGCGCAAAGTAACTCTATCGTGGCAACCAAGTGGATACGGAGAATCGCCTTTACCGACCCAAGGATTCGAGATCGTTTTTTCCGATGTAACCTATTTCGAAGCTACACCACGTGATAACGAGATTCCAGATTTTGGCGAGGATCTGTGCCTTGGTGGATTGTCACTTGCTCCTGCGGACGCGGAAACAGCAGAAATGCTCGCTTCAGGTGTTCCGTATATACCTTTCATCCCAGAGGGAGATTTTCATCTGTGGTTCTCATTTCGGAGTAATCAGCATGTGCGAATCGGATCGGCAACTGCGGAATTCAGAGTGGTATCCGACTGATTAAAGGTTTGCGGGCCAACTATCGCAGTGGGCAACCACATATCGACTTCTACAAGAGTCTTCACCAGAGAACACGGACATTGGAGAATGTCAATTCTTCCAACCAAAAACGTCTTGCCAAAAGGAGGGTAATTCCCGTGTCATTAACCGACGATAAAATGAAATGGGCCCCAAACGGATGTGCAGCAGGATGCATGCTCATTGCATTTGGATGGCTGGCAGTCTCCATTCTGTTCTGCATATTCTTCTACCGACAAGAGACTTCCGCCCTCTCCAATAACGATGCCATATCCCGCAACCTGGCAGTGACACAGGGCAAAATCACTTACGCCAGTGGTCGTTTAATCGGACGCGGAAAACAGTATCGAAGATATTACAGAATGCGCTATCAGTTCCAGACCTCCAACGGAGGGCAATACTCAGGTAACGCAATGGTAAATGTGGGTCAATTGGGAGTTATTGGTTTATCGTTAGACGAGGCAGAGAAAATCTGGAAGGCACCCCGCCCCTGCACCATCGAGTATGACAAATCCAACCCCTTAAACAGTCGCTTACAGGGTTTGTCCTTTGACGGAAATCACAGTCAATACAGCCTGTGGGGTGGAATGGCAATTGGCGCATTCATTGGCGTGTTTGGGTTTTTATTCCTGGGCGGTCCAGTGATCTCCTACTACTGGAAAAGGCACAAAGGTACCTCAACGTACAATCATCTCGGTTAGCAGGACCTTGAGTATAAGAACCATTCATATTTGTCGAATACTGTTAGTTTTGCAACTATCGGCAGGTAGATCGCAACACTTTCTCGAAATCTTCTTCACTCGGTA
>CAISOI010000098.1 GCA_903886985.1 uncultured Chthonomonas sp. | reverse complement strand
CTGCGCATATTCCAGAGCCTGATTTCCGTCGTGGCAATTGTCCAACACATGCCCATTCGCTACCACAACATCTAACCACCCATCATTATCAAAATCTGCGAACTGAGCACCAAATCCCAAAGGAACTAGACTGGGCGGACCGATCCCTGTTCGAATGGACTCATAAGTAAACGAGCCTTTTCCCAAATTGCGGTAGAGCGAATTCATTTCGAACGAGTAATTCGTGACAAATAAATCCATTTTTCCATCGTTGTCGTAATCCCCGGCAGCAACCCCCATTCCAGCCTGTGCCGCGCCGTCCACATTATAAGCAACTCCACTGTCAACCGCTATTTCGCGGAACGTGCCATCGTGATTATTCATCAGGAGCAGGTTCGGCTCCAGATCACAGGTCACATAGAGATCCATCCAACCATCGTTATCAACATCTACCGCAACTACTCCCAGGGATTTCGATCGCGGCTGAATTATCCCCGCCTTCTTCGAAACATCCGTAAATGTCCCGTCCCGATTATTGTGATAAAGAATATCGTGCCGGCTCGGATAGACCTCGGGTCCACAATAGCTCTTGTCGTGGCTGTTTTTCTGACAGAAGCGATCATCCTTTATGCTGTATTGAACATAGCGGCAAACGTACAGATCCAGCCAACCGTCATTGTCGTAATCAATAAAGCAGGCACTAGTATGAATTCCCTCGTCGTCCGCAACCCCCGCTTCCACCGCGACGTCTTTAAACGTTCCATCACCCATGTTGCGATAGAGGTGATTCTTACCGAAACAAGTGACGAACATATCGACGTGACCGTCGTTGTTGTAATCACCTGCGATCACACCGCCGCCAAAGCGTGTCGAACCGAGACCCGCTTTCTCGGTAATATCTTCGAAGGTACCGTCCCTTTTGTTCTTGTAAAACCGGTGCTTGAGTGGCTCCTTCGGATGAAGTCCCGGAAGCGGTGCACCATTCACCGCATAAATATCCAGCCAACCATCATTGTCAAAATCGACAAACCCACAACCAGAGCAGAATTGCTCTACAAAAAAGTGTCTTCCACTGCTGCCATCACTATGCAGAAAATGGACATTGGCGGAATCCTGAACATCTTCAAAATGAAAACCGCTTGTTGCGGGCGGTCCCGCAGGTCCTTGTGTGGCAGTGCCGACTGGTTTTCCAGCAGGATCAGCGTCTTTCGACTTGCCACATCCCGCAATTCCAAAGTTAATGGCAGGACCGATAATCCCCATTAATTTCAGAAATTGACGTCGCGAAAACTCAGGCATTTTGACTCAATCTCTTCACTTTTTAAGATCAGCTAACTGTCGCTTGGCAGCGGCGTGGTTCGGATTGCGATCGAGCGCCGCCTGAAATTCTGAAATAGCCTGGCTCTTCTTGCCAGCCTTCAATGCCTTAATCCCGCGTTGGTATCGATACTCCGCATTGTCCACTTCAGAATTATCGCGTCGTTGACCGTGTACAGTCGTGATCGCTTCCCGATTCTTCTTGTCGAAATAGGCTTGGAGTTTCTTTCCTTCCTCTATCCTGCCCATTCGCTTATAAATGGCGCCTAAGCGATAATATCCCGAAGCAAATTCCTTATTCAGCTCCAGAACTCTTCGGTATTCTCGAGCAGCAGAGTCGTCGTCACCCTGTTGTTCAAGCGTCATTCCATAATAATAGTGCGCCCATTGATTTGATGGGTCTTTCTCCAGCGACTGCTCAAAGACACCCTTCGCCAATTCAAGATGATTTGGCAAAGAATTGTCGAGCAAATAGGCTTTTGCAAGCTCATACTGATAGCTGGAGTTATCCGGTGAGATTTCAATAGATCTCTTGAGCTCTTTTATCGCTTCCTCAAACTTAGTCTGATTAGCCAGTGCCGATCCCAGAGCATTGTGGGCATCGGCGAAATCTGGTGCCTTCTTAATTGCAAGCTGCAACTTCTCAGTACCAATACTCGATTGCCCTACTGCGTTTGCAGCTTTTCCATACAGGTAAAGCGCCGCAACCGGAGGGTCTGGCAATTTCATCAATGGATCAAGAGTTTTGGCGGCCTTGGCTGAGAGTCCCTGTTGTGTGTAAATCTCGGCGAGGCTCAAGAGCGGTCCCGGCGACTCCGGGTTACGATCATGCGCGGTGCGAAATAGGCTCTCCGCCTCGGCTGTTTTCCCGGTTGCCATCAAAAGATCGCCAAGATGCTGATACGCCTCGTTCAGGTTGGGGTCTAATTTCAGCGCTTCTTTGTATTGCTGAATAGCTTCTTCGCGATAGTCTAGCGGGGCACATATTTCCGCCAGCAACAAATGCGCTTCTGGACTTCTGGGATCCACCTTAACAGCCAGACCAGCAGGAATGAGCGCTTTGACAAACAACCCCTTGTCCGTCAGTGCCCGAGCATAATTTAATTGGGCTTCCACACTGGTGGGGTGCTCGGTCGCAGCCTTTTGAAGATCATCAATCGCCTTCTCAGCCTGCTTTTGCTGAAATGCTTTTACTTTTGCGTCGGCCTCAGGTACCCACTTTTCGCTCGCCTTGTTCAAATACAAAGCAATTGGCAACACTAAAGCGGCAGCAATGACGATCAAAATAACTGTCTTGGATACCGCAAAGCGCGAAGGCATAACTATCAAACTTCCGATTAGTGCGTTTTATTGGGTCGGGATTAACGGGTCGAAGTTTTCCCCCTATTGCAAACCAAAATTTGCAATAGGGGGCAATAGGACTACTCTGTGTCTTTAAGTGCGTTGTCGAAGTTCCACGGATCAACTTTCTGCACCCAGTTGCCGTCGAAGGCACCAGGACCAGTTGGTAAAACCCAGGGAATACCGAGCCGTTTTGCATGACCATCGTAGTAGGTAGCATTTACCCATCGGACCGAGTCGCCCGCTTGAGTGCCGTCCCAAAGATAAGGACGAGCCGTACCACCATGCCATCCTTCTTCGATGAAGAGAGCGACTTGTGAAGGCAGCTGAACAGCAGAGTCTTTCATTGATACACCCTTAATGCTGGTATAAGCATCATGAGCGTGGCGTTGATAATAGGAGCTGAAATGGTCTCCCGGCGATACAACGGTTCCATTGGGAGTGTTTGGCACCCCGCAGGCTTCCGCCCAACCGCGAGTACCAGGGTCACTCGGACATCGGAATATCTGAGTATTCTTCAGATAGGGGTTGTAAACGAGACCAATGCCACCAAGCGTTTTGCCGTCATTTGCATAGAGCCGCATGGCATAGCGACAGATGTGCTCCGCGCCATAGTAGTTGGGACCGGGCCAGACACCATTGTTGGTTCCAGGAAGACCGGGACCGTTAAACCAGGTGTCGCGTGAGTCAGGGTATGTTTCGTCATAATCCTGAGCATACATTCTGGAACCCGTTCCAAGTTGACGGACATTGCTTAAGCAAGCAGTTTTGCGAGCAGATTCACGAGCACGGGCAAAAACAGGGAAGAGGATTGCAGCGAGGATCGCAATAATTGCGATTACCACGAGCAGTTCGATGAGCGTAAAAGCATTATTACGCCTTGAGTATTGCATAGGGTACTCCTTCCATCATTGGAAAATAGCTTGAGTTGTTAACACTTACCTTATATGCATGCCGCGACCACGTTGTAACAGCATGAGCAAGTTTAACATTCCCTACTAACTTTTGTCAACAAAAATTTTTTGACTCAAAAGAAGGAGCAAATCTTTCGTTCGTTGGAGCCAAAACACCTACTTTTGGCTCCAAGAGATGAGGGCATCAATCAACTGCTACGATCGATAATTTGTGATGACAGCTATGGATGGATACTATATAAGGTGTTCTGATGGGCAACGTAAACAGTTCCGTCTGATTTAGCTGCATAGCCACCATCTAGTATCGGGAACGACCAATTAGCTACAGTTGAATTATTCAAATAAGCGATAAGACCGCCGGTAGTCGTTATATACAGGCAGTTGTTTGTTTGGCTGGTTATCGCTTTTGGAGTCTGTTTCACAATCAAGACTGTCTGAAGTGAAGAGTTAAGGCACCAGACTGTATTGGGAAGTTGTGACAGGTATATTTGACCGGTAGGCGAAACGACGGGCGCAAGGTTGATGTAGTCAGGAAAGTTTGAGCTTGCAAAGGTTCTGGATGTAATCAATGTCCCAGTCCCTCCTGCCAGCTTATTGAGCTTATAATAGTTCGCAGGTATTAAGATATCGCCATTCAAATCACAAGTGAAATTCTTACTGAAGAAAAAAGTAGGGATTTGAGACCACGTAAGTACTCCCGTTGAACCCACATATGCGCCATAGGTTGGTTCTCCGGAGTAAAGTAACCGATCTGCCGCAGCAAAGTAAGCAATGTTTGGACCAGTCCCAAAAGTTGAGGTAGACCAGATTGTACTTCCGGTTGAGGCATTGAGAGCATACAGATTTTGAATAGAACCATCCAGCGCTACAAATAATTTACCATTACCGTAAACCAATTGTTTGGGAGTGTCCAGTCCCGGATTCCAATCTCTGGAGAGCCAATTTATGCCGCCAGAAGAAAGTGATATAGAAAAGACATACGCATTTGTCGAACTGTTTGAAACACCGTAAGATCCTCCGACAAACACATTTCCGCTTGCGTCGAACACTGCCCCATTAATAATCGGGCCGCCGATTTTGGTACTCCACTTTAACGCTCCCGTAGAACCGTCATAGCAATTAACGGCACAATTAGATGGAACGGCATCGTCTATCTGATTAACAATGACGGATCCATCAGGCGCAACCGCGGGATTTACCAGGTGACCAGTACTTGTTGTTGCAGACCAGTTGTATTTGAGGTTCACCGGCAATGCAAGTAAACTTGCACTTGCCGAGGGATTAGCATACTTTGTCTTGACCGTAACGTTTGCATTCCCGGAACCTACAGCCGTAACGACAACATTCGAACCAATTGGGTCAATTGTAACAATGCTGGGACTGTCAGTCGTCCATACAAATTCCGAAGGATCAACCAGAACCATATTGCCATAACTGAAGGCGGTAGCGATATATGTGAGTTTATCTCCAGGCTTTGCAATCGTGGAAAAAGGGGATTTAATAGTCAGCGAGGTTACGGTACTGCCCATTGTAACGGTGAAATTAGAAATCTTGCCCGCAGTTATTGAAAGTAGTGCTGTCCCCTCTGCCTGCGACACTCCGGTGCCATCTGCGTTAGGTGATGCATATGCATACACTGTGTACAAGCCAGGTGTAAGGTTATTGAACACGACGTCCGACTGGGACGTTCCGCTAGGGCGCGGAGTGACAATAGATTGAACCGTCGTACCGTTCAATCGTAAAGAACAAGTAATGCTGTTCGCAGCCAGTGGAATAACACGAGAGCGTGTTGGCCATGCTATCGTGATAGTTGCCGTGCCTCGAGAACCGCCAGTAGCGCTGTTTCCACCCGATCCACCACAACCAAAAAGTGATAACAACAACATCAAGCTCAGACATACAACTATGCTTTTTTTAACAGTCAACTTTTGCTCCCACTCTGTACAAATAGGGCACGTATTATTAGAATAATCCGTGCCCCAACTCCATCACTCAAACAATGCGCCACTGAACCAACCTTACACCGTAACCGTCCAAAACGAGATTCTAGGGATGAATACTATACAGTTTGTCCAGATGTGCTGCATAGACCGTTCCACCCGGAGTCGAGGCATGTCCACCAATACTCGCGGGAAATTGCCAGCTCAATCCCGTCTGATTATTAAGATAGACAAACAACCCGTTGTTATTGGAAACGTATACGGAGTTATTGGCTTCCACAGTCAGGTGTTGTGCTGGCTGGAAATAGAAAAGTGTAGGTCCTCCGTCAGGCGTTACCCCAACGGTTTGGGTATCCGTCCCTGCGAACAGATAACCACCTTGAGCAAGAACAGCAATTCGAAACGGATATCCATTTCCGATAAGCCATTTTTGATTGCCATTTGTGCCGTTCAGTTTAACAAATCCGTTCAAGAGTGACGAAACAATAGCGTCACCACTTGGATGGGCCAAAATACCGGTGCTTCCCGAATAGGTTTTCGTCCAATTCAAAGAGCCGGTCGTTGCATTATAAGCATTGACCGTCCCGCCAACTGAGCTGACAAACAACTGGTTCCCAACGGAACTGTATGCGGGAGTATTTGCAGCTGTGCCCGATATTGAATCAGACCAGATCGTGGTTCCATTGGCAGGATTAAGCGCAAATACATTCTTTACCGTCCCGTCCAAACCTACGAACAAGGTTCCATTACCGTATGTGAGACCAAGTGGTATGTTCACACTAGCATTCCAATTGGCAGTAGACCAAATTACAGAACCTGTTGCCAAGCTCAAAGCGAAAACGTTGGGATTGGACTTGGGAAAACCGACCCCGTACGTTCCGCCAGCAAAAACATGACCTGCGCCGTCAAACACTGCTGAGGCGAGAATCGGTCCACCAACCTTAGTACTCCATCGCAGTGCGCCAGTAGAACTCTCATAACAGTTCAACGCGCAGTTTGCCGAGTTGGAATCATCCACAATGTTGACAACAACCGAACCATCAGGAGCAAGTACGGGATTCTGGAATCTACCGACAGCGGTGGATGCAGTCCAGTTATAGGTCAGTAGATTGGGAAGTACGGTAATTGGGCTCGATGCGGATACACCCGAGTACTTTTCCGTGACGACGACATTTCCATTGCCCGTAAATACTCCTGTGACCGTAACAGTTGTCCCGGTTGGTGTTACAGACGCAATGGTGTTCGGCAAAACAGTCCAAACTAATTCGGATGGATCGACAAGTACCATTTGACCATGGCTAAACGCAGTTACAGAGAGTGACGCAGTTTCACCAACTTTGAAAGTCGCTGTGGAGGATCGAACCGTCAGAGATGTCACGGTACTCGACATCGTTAATTGAAAATTGGTGATATTGCCAGCTGTAATTACGATTGATGTAGATCCTTCCGCTTGACTCACACCTGTGCCATCGGCATTAGGAGTAGCGTAGGCAAAAACATCATAAGTCCCTGGTACAAGTCCCTGAAACTGTACAGCGGATTGCGTTGTCCCACTTGGCCTTGGTGTAACGATGGACTGTACGGTGACTCCGTTCAGCCTCAACGAACAGGTTATGCTGTTCGCCGCCAGTGGAATGACTCTCGATCGCGCGGGCCACGTTATCTTGATCGCAGCGACACCTTTTGTGCCACTTACCGCCCCGGTTCCTCCCGAGCCACCACAGCCTACCAATGACATAATCAAAAGCGCAATTACTATATACCAACCACAGGTTTTCATCAGTTTCACTTTCATCTTAATACACCTGACATGGTTCAGAACTAACAAAGAGTCACGAACGATGACACCAAGATTGACTTGGCAGTTCAAGGTATGTCCAATTTGAAACCCTCTTCCAGAATTGGACCTACGATCTCGGAACTCTGTTCGTTACGTCATTCATTCTATAGCGCGAAACCGTTACCCTTCATTCCCGATCCTTAGCTTCCTCAATGGATGAGCCCTTTAACTTAGCAATCTACTTTCATAGGGCAAGATCGG
>CAISOI010000097.1 GCA_903886985.1 uncultured Chthonomonas sp. | reverse complement strand
CATTCCCGCCAGTCCTGCGCTTGACTTCTGCATACTGCTCGCCTACAATGTGTCATCTTCTGCCTAAAAAGGATCCACCGTTGTTTGTAACTGGATTGACCTGTTTTGCATGCGGCAAAACCTACTCGCATAATCAACTCATCAATCTCTGCGAATGCGGGAAACCGCTCCGCGTTGACTATGATCTGAAGGCTGTAGCTGACGCCGTCACTAGAGAGCAATTGAATGACCGGCCATGGAATCTATGGCGCTATCGCGAAGTTCTGCCGTTGCCATTAAGTCTGCCTGCCCCCACGTTGGGCGAAGGCGGCACTCCCCTGTTGCCTGCGGATAATCTTGGAGAGTATCTGGGTCTAAAGGCTGGCTCCCTTTTGATCAAGGATGAAGCTTTGAATCCTACTGGTTCGTTCAAAGCGAGAGGAATGGCAGTTGCAGTCCCTATGGCGAAACTGTTGGGTGCAGATAAACTTGCTGTACCCTCTGCAGGGAATGCTGGTGGAGCAATGGCGTGTTATGCCGCACGGAATGGTGTTGAGGCGAATGTTTTCATGCCGGTCGATGTACCTGTTGCTAATCGTCTCGAATGCGAAATCGCAGGAGCGAATGTTACACTAGTAAATGGACTGATTACCGACTGCGCCAAAATCGTCATGGACAAAAAGGCGGAGATGGGCTGGTTTGATATGTCCACTTTGAAGGAGCCTTACCGTGCAGAGGGCAAGAAGACCATGGGGTACGAGATTGCAGAGCAATTGGATTGGGAGCTGCCCGATGTAATTCTTTATCCTAC
The DNA here is from genome assembly GCA_903886985.1 of uncultured Chthonomonas sp. Lineage (GTDB taxonomy): Bacteria > Armatimonadota > Chthonomonadetes > Chthonomonadales > CAJBBX01 > CAISOI01. The sequence goes on along the minus strand of CAISOI010000097.1, from coordinate 5,708 downwards.
CGGAGGCGGAACGGGTCTGGTTGGGATGTGGAAGGCATTTGACGAAATGGAAGCGATGGGTTGGATCGGTTCAAAACGCCCACGAATGATCAGTGTTCAAGCGGCAGGATGCGCCCCAATTGTCAGAGCTTTCGAGGCGGGTGTGCGGGATGCTGGCATGTTTGAGAATGCAGCAACCGTTGCTGCTGGACTTCGTGTTCCAAAAGCAATTGCCGACTTTGTCATGTTAGATTTGATTCGCGCGAGTGGTGGAACGGCGATACCCATAGAAGACGCTGAACTCATGGCGGATGCATACGTATTATCTACTGCCACGGGAATATGTGCTGCACCTGAGGGTGGCGCGTGCCTGGCAGCTTTGCGGAGATTAATTGCTGTGGGTGCCGTAAAACCAAATGAGAAGATAATTCTCTTCAACACTGGTACCGGCGTGAAATATGCCGAGGCCTTCGCAGCTTACCCGAGACAATAATTTGCCTAGAGACATCCCGATCGGAAACGGTCAGATCTTAATCAACTTCGATGCGAAGTATCAGATGCGTGACTTTCATTTTCCCCAAGTCGGCGGTGAAAACCATAGCGCAGGTCATCCGTTTCGATTTGGGGTTTGGGTGGATGGCAGTTTCTCATGGTTGAGCGGCGACGATTGGGAACGATCCCTCCACTACCTCGAAGACTCTTTGGTCACAGAAGTTGTTCTTCGTAATCGTAACCTCCGGATAGAAATAACCTGCAATGACTGTGTCGACTTCCATGAAAATATTTACGTCAAGCATATCCGCTTAACCAATAATGCTCCATCTCCTCGAAATTTCAGACTGTTTTTTGCACAAGATTTCCACATTTCGGGATTCGATCTTGGAGATACCGCGAGCTATTATCCTCAGATGAACGCCATCGTCCACTATAAAGGTATGCGCTATTTTCTAATCAATGCCCTCAAGGAAGATGGTACCGGAATAGATGACTATGCAACTGGATTCAAGGAGATGCCGGGGCGAGAGGGAACGTGGCTGGATGCGGAGGACGGAGTTCTAGGCAAGGGGCCGATCAGTCAGGGCTCCGTAGATTCGGTAGTGGGCGTTCACTTGATATTGGATGCGGGCGCAACCAGCGAACTCTATTATTGGATATGCGCGGGTACAAGCTATCAGGAAGTTGCAAAGGCGGACAGACTAATCCGCGAGAAAAGCCCAAGTGCTCTGATGAACCGAACCAGTGCATACTGGCGATTGTGGACGAACAAAGACGGATATGACTTTGCCGATTTGCCTGAATCGATAGTCCAGCTCTATAAACGCAGCCTCCTCATTCTTCGTACTCAGATCGATAATGGGGGGGCAATTATTGCTGCGAATGACACCGATATCACTCAGTTTAACCGGGATACCTATTCCTATATGTGGCCACGGGACGGCGCTTTAGTAGCAAATGCGCTCGACCTGTCCGGACACAACGCACTCAGTCTTGCCTTCTTCGAATTTTGTCTGCCACTAGTTACCAAGGAGGGATACTTTCTCCATAAATATAATCCCGATGGAAGCGTCGGTAGTTCGTGGCACCCCTGGGTCTCAGAAGGGCATGACCAATTACCTATTCAGGAAGATGAGTCCGCTCTCATAATCTGGGCGTTGTGGAAACATTTTGATCTCTATCGTGATGTCGACAGCATCAAACCGTTTTATCGAGATTTGATCATACGCGTTGCAAATTTCTTACTCATTTACATTGATGAAAAAACCGGTTTACCTGGTGAGTCTTATGACTTGTGGGAGGAACGACGAGGAATTCATTCTTGGACGGTGGGCAGCGTTTACGGCGGCCTAACCGCAGCAGCAAATTTTGCCGATGCATTTGGGGAGACGTGGGAAGCGGAACGATTCCGAAGTGCCGCGCAAAAGATCTTGGCCGCAACGGATACCCTTATGTATCGCGAGGACCTCGGGCGGTTCGTCAGGATGCTTTCATATGATGAAGAGGGTGTTATGTCTGCCGATACGAACATCGACTCTAGCATCGCGGGTTTGATATTTTTTGGAATGTATGACTCTCACGATCCCAGAATAGTGAGCACTATGCAGCAAATATATGATCGATTGTGGATAAAGACCGGAGTCGGCGGGCTTGCACGCTATGAGAACGACTACTATCATCAAGTTAGTCACGACATTGGCAATGTTGCTGGAAATCCGTGGTTCATCTGCACTCTATGGATTGCACAATATTTCATAGAATCGGCGAATAACGAAGAAGAACTAAACCGCTCGTTGCCTATAATGGAATGGGTGGTCCAGCATTCGTTGCCTTCCGGGGTGCTTGCAGAACAGGTAGACCCGTATAGCGATGCACCGCTTTCCGTTTCGCCACTCACCTGGAGCCACGCCAGCTTTGTAACTACGGTGGTAGAATATCTTGACAAGAAGTCGAAGCTATTCACATGTCCAGAATGTGGGCAATCGTTGTTCAATCGCGAGGCTTCTAAATTAAGACTTATTCGGGACCATAAACAGATGTCCCAGACGGTAATAATCAATTAACAATGCCATCTAAAATCGACCCCATTGACAATGCAAAACTAATTGCTGCCCTCGAAGATGCCCGAAAACGCGAAGTGCGTGCCGCACAACTTTATCGTATGCTGGGAGATAAAGAGACAAATCCTCGCAAAAAAGAGATATTTTACAAATTAGCAGCCGAAGAAGAAAAGCATTCAGTAATGTTTGCTGAACGTATTACCGCCAATGGAGCAACGCCACAGGTTATCCCCGCGAAACAACCAAGTCCAGTTGACCGGTTTATTTCCGCGACTTTGGGCACGGAAGCCATGCTGAAAAGGATGGAAGCGGAAGAAGAACGGAATATCGCTGCGTTTGAGATGCAGAGCAAGGTAATCGATTCTGACCCCGTTACACGCTCTTTATTTGAAGAGGTTGAGCGAGAAGAGCAGGCACACACTAAGCTGCTGGCAGGAATGTCGAATGTAAATACCCCCGCAGGTCGTCTTGAGGCCATGTTGCATGGTGAAAAGTGGCATGTCAATACGGGTTCGTGGATTGGCGATGCCATCTACGGAATGAATGACGGTCTGACAGCGGTTTTTGGTATTGTGAGTGGGATGGCGGGGTTGACGTCCGGGCATCCCGACAAGGTTGGGCTGGTCATTGGCGCCGGAATGATGGCGACGCTTGCGAGCGCACTCTCCATGGGTTCCAGCGCCTTTCTCGCCACCAAAGCTGAACGTGAAGTTTATGACGCTGAAATTGGACGCGAGCGCAAAGAGATTGAAGAGTATCCTGAACATGAGATTGAAGAACTTGCCCTAATCTATCAACTGAAAGGATTCTCCGAAGAAGAGTCTCGCCGAATGGCAGAGACAATTGCAAAACAGCCCGAGACATTCTTGAAGACCATGGCGCATGAAGAACTAGGACTTTCGGATAAAAATTTCCCAAGCCCATGGACTTCGCTCGTTTCCGGGTTAGTCTCCACCGCTATTGGTGGGATACTGCCTGTCTCTCCGTTCTTCTTCTCCCATGGAAACACCGCGCTTGTCGCCTCCGCAGTCATCAGTACGCTGGCACACTTTGGAGTGGGAGCAGCAAAGACAATTGTAACGGCGCGTCCTTGGTTTGCGTCCGGTATGGAGATGACTGTGGTTGGCGTCGGTATGGGAGTAATTACTTACGTGCTCGGAATTGCGTTCAAAGTAGGTTAGACCGGGTGGGCACCGGTCAGGCGGTAGATCGACATGCAGCGTTTTCAGATTAACGGGGATGAAGAACGTCTTGAACTGACCATGGAGCTTGGTTATCAGCGCATTTTGAACGGGTGCCTGATAGTAGGTTTCACATTTATCTGGGTAACGGCACTGGCGGTACTGGCAGTTGTTCACGGAAATTCTGAGAACGCTTCTGCCTCCTCAAACGAGTGGGGATATCTCAATCCTCGCGGCAATCATTTTGGTTTTCTGTGGCTGCTGGCAACGCTTTTCATCGGTGCTTTGATTCCTCTCTATGCTTCGAAAGTGATAAACTCGAAGCGTGTCTTCCTCTTCGACAAATCTACTGGGCTATTCACGCATAACGGCAAAACTGTAACAGAATTACGAAAAATTGATTCAGTTAAAGTACGTCATCGCAACGATCCTGATGAACGACCGGTCCACATGCTTTTGATCATATACAACGACGGCTTTGAAGAAGCATTGGATAACTGGTATGACGAGGACGAAATGTATTATACCGCAGGAGTGATAGGCGAATTTCTACGAGTTCCGCAGTATGGAATACGGCTCAAAGAATTTTGAAACACAGTAGATTTTCAACCGGACAACCTCGAATTGTTGTCCGGTTAATTTGCATTAGGGCTTTTGGATCGTGAATTTGTCGAGGTCCTTTCCATCGGTTCCAATTTGCCGGACGGTCAGTGTTTTGCCGTCAATCTCTGCATAAGTGAGGGAGAATTTGCCCGGGATAGATTTTCGGGCAATGAGTTCCATCATCATCATCTCTTTGTTGCGTTCGTGGAGATGTGCCCCTCCAGCGCCGCTTACCATATAAATCGTGCCATCCGGTTTTTTGTTTGTCGTACCGTTGTAGGTTCCGTCAAAGAACCACTCGCCTGTGTTTTTGATAGGGCGGGAGCAGAAATAAGTGTGTACGTGACCATTAAAGACCATATCGACTTTGTATTTGGTCATTGTTGCCGCAACCGCCATCATCTTGGGATCGTCCGGCCGAAATTTCGCACCGAGCCCTGGATGGTGATAAGTGACAAACCGCCACGTCGCATTCTTTGCAGATTCCAGATCTTTCTCCAACCAATCCTTCAGTGGGGACTTGCTCCAATCGGCATAATCATTGGAATCGAGAACTGTCCAGTGGGAGTTGCCATAGTCAAAGGAGTAGTTTGCCATCCGAGGATAGTGCGGGAGCGATGCCATTAGGAAATTGCGAACGGTACCGTCCGGCCCCTTGATACTGGGGGTGTTGGGTGCGTTTAGCGTGGATGCGGGACCGTTGAGCGGTTGAAACCAGTAGTAGAAATATGCCATTCCGTCCGGAGTTGCTCGCAAATCTCTTCCGTCAACATCGTGATTGCCAAGTGCGGAGATAAAAGTCGTGCTGCGCAAGAGTGGGGCTCCCTTGTCAACAGAAGGTTCTTCGGTATTGTAGATCGGGAAGAATTCCTTGCGATATTCCGATATGCTGCCGTGGGTATAAACAATGTCTCCGGGAATAAACACAAAATCTGGTCTCAATTTGTAAGTTTGTACCGCAATCTGTTTTTGCCCTTCGGAACCCTCTGCACAGTCCCCAAAAAGAACAAATTTGAACGGTTGCTTTAGACTTTTGCGAGCTTTCGCGTGACCTGTGAAGACTTGTGTCGCCCCAAACAACACTCGATAAGTGAATTCCTCACCAGGAACCAAGTCTTTGATAGTTGTGTGCCAGACCAGATGGGGATCGATCGTCGGTAACGATATCCGGCGGGACTCAGGCGTGGCACAGGCTATCCATTCAGTTAGGTTCGCGTGATGGAATTCCACTTTCCACTCGCCAACTTTATCCTCAGTGTGCCATGCAAGTACGAGGTTTTCCTTCTCCAGCAATGTAGGAGAATCGCCAAGTTGCAAATAGGGTTTGACGAGAAACGGAGAGGTTTGCTTGAGAGATCGGAAAGAGCACACGTCTGAACTCCAGTCACAT
>CAISOI010000096.1 GCA_903886985.1 uncultured Chthonomonas sp. | reverse complement strand
GCCACTGCAATTACCATGGAACCAATACGCATTACCCATTTCGAAAGACTGGGTTTCCTAACGGACAGGTAGCCAATAATAGGGGAGACCGCAAGTACGATACTTGCCTGCCCAATCTCAACTCCAATATTGAATAATGCCAGAGCGGAAGCAATTGATCCCTGAGGCAACCCAACTTCAGAAAGTGCACCAGCAAATCCAAACCCATGTATCAGCCCGAATCCGAACGCATAAAAAGGGCGTCGATCTCGCGCAGGCGTGCCGTCGCCCGCATTGGTCTTCGAACGAAGGTTTTCGACCGCCACCGTGACAATCGAGAGTGCGATGAGCGGTTCCACTATGCGAGGACTCGGGCTCCACACCCCGGTTGCAGCGAGGCTGAGAGTAATACTGTGTGCCAGTGTAAACGCGGTTACCGTCTTGAACAAGGACTTCAGGGTACCGCCCATTAAAAGCAGACCGAAAACAAATGCAATGTGATCGAGTCCGCCTAATATATGCGTAATTCCTTCGCGTAGGTATTGGGATGCTACAGACCACGCAGATTTACGCGGACCGGATGCCTTCTCTACGGGAAATGTCTCTTCAAGCAACGCATCGCGAACGGGCTTACCGTCACGCAAGACTGAAAATACTGTTTTCGAGGTCTTGTCTTCAGGATAGAGACGCGCCAATACGTCACATGATTTTGCCGCCTTCGGCACAACGGATTGCCATATGAGCATATCGTTCTGCCGATCCACAATAACGTGCGCATTCACCGGGACAAATCGAATTCCATCAATATTTAAAGCCAATCGACCGCGGATACCGTTATCTAGGATTGATTCAGAAGGATTTTGAGGGAGATTGTTGGCATTCACCAATCGACTAATATGAGTAGTGACATTGACGACTACATCCGCCTTCCGGAATAACACTCGGATTCCAGAGAGGGATGGATCATGGGCGTTTGCACGCCCAGTCACCAACAATATTGCAGCAATTGAAACCATAACGGCGACTTTGCAACTGCCAAACAGTCGCATTACGCTTAAAGCTCAAAAGACGGAGGTGGTCCACCGACTCCACCGCCACCACCCGGTTGCGGGCCACTAGGGCCACCGGGGAATCCCTGTCCCCCAGGACCGCCAGGTCGTCCACCACCAGGAAAGCCTTGACCACCCTGCCCGCCCGGAAATCCTTGGCCGCCAGGGCCACCAGGACCGCCGAATTGACGCTTATTGCTCTCAAAAACGCGACGTTGATCTGCCGAGAGTACCCGCGACAGTCTCTCACCCGAGGCGATTCGTTTAACCTGATCCTCCGTGAGCTTCAATTGTGCCAGCGCAGGAGCAGCAAAATTCTCACTACGTAGAGCTTCCATTGTCTTTTTAAGCAACTCGACGGTTGATTTCTGGGCAGGTGTTAACTTCAAAAGGACTTCCAGCGAGTCTAATGGCACCATTCCCGAGGCAGGACCACCAGGAAATCCTTGTCCACCAGGGCCACCTTGTCCGGGACCGCCGGGACCACCAGGAAATCCTTGTCCACCGGGACCACCTTGTCCGGGACCGCCGGGACCACCAGGAAATCCTTGTCCACCAGGGCCACCTTGTCCGGGACCGCCGGGACCACCAGGAAATCCTTGTCCACCAGGGCCACCTTGTCCGGGACCGCCGGGACCACCAGGAAATCCTTGTCCACCAGGGCCACCTTGTCCACCCGGTCCGCCTCGAAATCCGGGACCGCCCGGTCCTCCCATGCCCTTCTGAAAGCTTGAGTCTGGAGTGCCTCTAAATTTTCTTGGTACGAAGGGATAGTCCGCCGTGAGAACATAGTAGAACGTCCCATTTGGATAGTCCGGAGTTACTCCCGTACGCCCATTGAATTCGTCCAGATCGCCACTGCCTTTGATATACTCAAAATCGGAACCGAACGAACCATCATAAACTCCGCCGGGTCCATCCTTTTCAGGACGGCTGCCACTTTTTAAGTGGTAGCTCGATCTCAACTGCTTCATTGGACTACCAACTCGGTTGGGATCCGTGAAACCGTAATCACCGTAGATTGGGTATCCGTCCGCGGCATATCCCACAAGTGCCATCTTGTGGGTGTAGTCTATCTTTTTCAACAGTCCGATCGGCAAACCGTGATAGTGATAGGCTCCATTGGGTTGAACGTGTGCAAAATTCTCGTCTGCTCCCAACATTCCACCCTTACCATAAGCACCGCTAAGGGCTTCATATCGCCAATTGCGATTGCCGTTCCAGGTCTCCGCCGTTCCCGGATCAAATGGAACTCCATTCACCGCTACCCCAAATATCTGCGGACCAAAAGCCTGTGCTCGTACGGTCCCAGTAGATGGTTTTGGAGACACCGGTACGCGGTAATGATAGTCCTGCGGAGAGATCGCGTTCGGATTACCTGGTCCCGGAAATCTCCCAACCGTGTGATCTGGAATTCCATTGCTGGTAATCTCTCGATAACCCGACTTGACTTCTATTTTCACGTCGTTCTTATACTTGACCGTTATGCCGCCGCTCCGCTGTTGTTGCTTCTGGCCAAATGGAGCCTGGGTATAAGCATATATCGGCAGAACAATCGCTGCTGAAACGACTGTCGCGATAGAAATGATTAGTTTCGGCTTGTTGTTATTAATTGCGTGTGATCTTAATGTCTTCATTTAGTGATTCTCCCGTTTGTTTGACTGGTAAATCTCTCCATACACACATATTGTAAAACACGAAGATGAAAATAATGTGAATGTCAGCGATATTTTCCTAGCGCAACACTCACTTTCTACACATTTGGCAACGCATCCTTGATGTCCAATCGCCGATGACAAAGGAAGTAACGCCGAAATTGTGGAATGATCCTATGGTTAACTCCTGATAAACTTCGAGGCAGCCAGTGAAGATTTCTGTCGATCAATCCGAAAATCAATTCAAGATCACGGTGGATCACTACCGATGGCGACCGTCCGTGGGTAGATACTTCATGCTCCTGGCAGTTTCGGCATTTGTAGCTCTGACATTCTTCAATCTCGCGCAACCTCCCTGGGATATTGTTGTATTCGGATTGGCCTTCTCGGGCTTTGTATTTGGTCTGCTTCAATCGGTCTTGGTGCATTCTCTCAAAGTAGACCGCAATGGTCGTACCTTCACTTACAGTCACGGTTTTGGCAAAATTGCGTCGGAAAAGACCGGTAGTCTCGAAGGCGCAACATTGAGGGTCGAAGAGAAGATGATCCGAAATATTTACGGCGAACCACGCTGTCGCTCTCGAATTATCCTCGAGACAAGTGCCGGAGAGATTGCAATCGTACCAGTGGGTGCATCACAGGTTATCTCTGATCTGGCAATACAATTATCAGAATTGATGGGAATCCGGATCAACCGTGATCCTGTGCCATTTCTGGTGCCAGCAACTAAAGCGCAAAAGCGAACTGTACTCGCGGTTATTTGGCTGAGCCTCTGCTCTGTCATGGTAATAGCAATTGTGCCGAGTTTGAAACGTAAACCGGCCACCACTCCCAATGTTGCATCGGGATTTGGAATAGCTGTCACGTTCGACTACGCCACAAACAGGGGCATCATGTACCTGAACGATAAACAGTACCCACAGACTGAGAAATCCTTTCGCGAGGCAATTCTTCAAAAACACAATCTCCCGCAGGCATACAACTACCTTGCCTACGCCTATCTATATCAAAACAAATTAACTCAAGCTTTGGAAGCTGCGGTAAGCGCACAAAAAGAGGCACCAAAAGACGCAAACATTGCCGACACCGTTGGTGAAATGTACGAGAATAACGGAAACTTGAAGGTGGCTGTAAAGTGTTACAAAAATGCCCTGCAATTAGCAGGCAGTAATCCCGCTATCGAAACTAATTTCAAGCTTGGTAGAACCCTTGTCACGCTCAAACGAATAAAGGATGCCGAGCCCTATCTCCAGTCAGCCGCCCAATATCCCAAATTCGAATATGGTGGTCAGGCTTCTGATCTCCTTGACCGATTGAAAATTCCAATCAAACGCCGGAAGACCAACTATCCCGCCGCTCCTGGCCTCACCCTCACTCCGAATACCTAAGTTCGCTGTTTCTACGAGAAAACACATTAAATGCCTCTCTTTATTACAGAGTCAGAAGTCGAACAACTGCTTTCGGTACCTTTATGTATAGGTGCATTGCATGCATCATTTGCCAATCAAGCCGAACGCTCCGTCATTAATCATCCACGTCGACGACTGCTTCTTCCGGGAGGTACTTTTCATTTCATGGAGGCTGCTGACCTCGGTTTGGGCAGAGCCGCCATCAAAACCTACGCCTCGTATCCACCCAAAACACGGTTCTTGGTGCTGCTCTACGACACCGCAACAGGTGACCTTTTGGCAATTATCGAAGCGGATCGATTAGGACAGCTCAGAACAGGTGCTGCCACGGGCTTAGCGACCCAATTGCTTTCAAATGATGATGCATCCGCGTTGGCAGTATTCGGCTCCGGGTGGCAGGCAGAGACTCAAGTATTGGCAATTGCAACAGTGCGTAAACTTACGGAAATACGCGTCTTCTCTCGCTCGGAAGAGAAACGCGCGGCATTCGCATCCAAAATGGAAACCGCGCTAAACACCAAATGCGTCGCAGTAGAATCTCCTGCTGCCGCGCTCAAGGGCGCGCATATTATCGTCACAGCCACAACCTCCCGCGCACCTGTGTTCGATGGGAAAGACCTTGAATACGGTACTCACGTCAATGCAGTTGGCTCAAACATGCTTTCACGTGCCGAAATCGACATTACTACCGTCACGCGAGCGAAGAAGATTGTGGTCGATTCCATTGAGCAGGCAAAAATGGAAGCAGGTGATTTGCTGCCAGCAGTTGATGCGCGCAAACTACGGTGGGAAGAGGTTTTCGAGCTGCATCAGATCGTCTCTGGAGCCACCATTGGGCGCACGGGTGACGAAGAGATCACACTTTTCAAATCTATTGGTGTCGCTCTTGAGGATGTTGCGGCAGCATCGTTAGTTTTCGATCGTGCAGTCGAAGCTGGGTTAGGTAGGCAAATGGAGATGTGGGCGCAGAATTAGTTACAACCTGCGCCCAAAGGACATACTTAACGCGCTAGTTCGTAAAGCGCGTGAGCATAGATTTTCGCGGCACGCAAAACACTAGACACGGCGATGCGCTCTTCCGGTTCGTGTGCAGGTCCATCTTCAACTCCAGGAAACGCAGCCCCAAAACATACAGCGTTAGGTGTAGCGCGCGCATAAGTGCCACCACCAATCGCAATCGGTTTGGACTCAATGTCACCGGTCTCTTCCTGATATACTCGCATGAGTGTCTTAGCAGGTTCTGCATCTAACGGAACATAAAGCGATGGACTATCGGAGAAATCAGCTAAGGTCCAACCGTCTCTTTCAATTACTGGGCGCGCAAGACTGACAAGAGTGTCAATTGTCCATTCCACGCAGTACCGAACATTGTAGATTGAGGTGACCACGCCGTCTTTAAGCTCGAAAACTCCGAGGTTGCTGGTCAAGGGCCCTGCAATCTCATCCCTTCCGGTTATCCCCAAAGCAGCTCCGGTCGGATCGACAGAGAGAGCAATCCAGTTCAACCATTCTCGGTCTTCCGGCAAGTCGAGTTCCATGAGAACTTTTGCGAGTCTTGCAACCGCATTATCACCAACCTGAGGCGTGGAACCGTGAGCAGACTTCCCTACAGATTTCACCGTCAGCGATGTCTCGGTGAGATCAAACGAGATGTTCTTGTCCCAAAACTTGTTCAACGCGGCAGCGGCAGCGAGCAAACCACCCAGAGTTCCGGACAGTTTCGCCTCTGCATAGTCTGGAACCATATTTGTCCGACGTCCACCTTCGGCAGAAACCAATCTCAAACTACCGCCTGTACTACCCACGGGTCTCGAAACCGTCAGATTACTGATTCCCTTTTCTGCAAAAATCAGCGGAAAGTGAGCATCTGGAGTGAACGCCATTACGGGTCGCTCTTCTTTTGCAACCTCGAAATAGTGATGCACGCAGCCAAATCCCGATTCCTCATCACAGCCGAAGATAATCCTTACTCGCCGTCTTAGGGGCAGACCACTCGCCATCAACGCCTTCGCACCAAATAGGGCGGCGTACGTGGGTCCTTTGTCGTCCGAAGCGCCACGGGCATAGATAAAGCCATTATCAAGCACAGCACCATATGGCGCATGCTCCCAGCGATCCCCTTCCGGCACAACATCAAGATGCCCCAATGCGGCAACCATCTCGTCCCCGGTACCAAATTCAGCGTGAGCGGCGTGGCCACCAACATCTTTTACCGAAAAACCTAACTCGGTGCAGAGATTGAGGGTGTAGTCCAACGCTTCTCGAATCGGAGTGCCATAAGGAGCGTTTGGTCCTGCGGCATCTTCTTTCTTGCTCGGTATTCTCAAGACTCCCTGCAAGGCACTGATTACTTCTTCTTCATGATCGTCAATCCATGAATGCAACAGTTGAATTTCATCACTCATTTAGCTCTTAACTCCAATACTCATATGGTTTGTTTGACTGCAATAATTATGGCAAAAGAGAGATACGCGAGAGAAGGCTCTCTCCAGAGAATATTCTCTGCATAGTACATTAGCCGCCAACCTGCATAGATTTCACGCAGTCTGTTGTGCGGCATGCAAAATACGCCATCTGTTCCCCGCGCTCTTTCAGCTTCGTCGGAAAAGATGGAAATCGCATTAATGCCCCCGGGAGCAGTGGCATTCATCGTCTGCTCAATCTTCCTAAGACATTGGTCCCCCAAGAATTGATAGCAGTTGTGAGAATAGTAAACATCAAAACCCGGCACAATGGCATAGTTAGCAACATCGACACACGCCGTCTCACGCAGTTCAGCGCCGGCTTCATTGGCAAGCAAATGCATGCGCTCTATGGCGGATTTCGATCCATCTACCGCCGTGACTTCCAGGCCATGTCTTGCAAAGTAGACAGCGTCTCGTCCCTGACCACAACCAAAGTCGATGAGTTTCGCCTTGCGTTCTCCAGCAATCAATTTCCAATAGGTCAGAGTCAGTTTCGCCATTTCGCTCGGCTCTCTGCCAAAAAGCCAGGCTTCTGAGTCTTCGTTAAATTTGGCGTCCCATTCGTGCGGAGTTACTGGGATCGATGGGAGGTCAGACGGATCAATCATGCATTTTCTCTCTGTCGCCCGTTACGAATTGCATTCTTAGTGACAAATAAAAACAGGCCCGGTATTAACGACAATTAGTTAACTTTACCCGACAGTGTACGGCTGTCGGACTATGGTTAGATCATTGCCACCGGACCTGATATGATAACGCCGTAAATGGGCCAAATTGCGCCCCAAGACTCTGCCCTACGGCGATTAGGACAGAACAGTTAAATCGTATTGCGGAAGTTTGCTCCAGCGGAATACTGTGGAGAAAGATCAAAGTCTAAGTTTTCATCCGAGTCCGGACGAATAAACTCCTTGCAAAGCGCGCTCACTTTCGTGAGGATTATTGCACGGATGGGATCATCCTCGACTTTGGAATAGAGACAAAGTTCAAGAAGAACCATCGCCTCATCCTCGGTTAGGGTTAACGGTTTGAGATTGTCTGATGCATATGGATCCACTTTTGTATTCATCATAATCTCTCAGTCGGCATCACTTACATCCTGCCCGCTTTATCTCCGTTACTCTGACTATGACTCTACATGAAATGTTCACCTCTTGCGACGAGGGAATGCACAACTTAAGTGTGATTTTTTTCACAACCACCAAATAACCGTAATGACCGCCCCCCAGAATGTTCAGACGCGCCAGCTCGTACACAATAGACCTCACGCGGTAAAATGTTATTAGCAGACTAAGAATTAAGGGGCGAGGAACAGAGTATGTTCCCTCTGCACCCCACAGAATGGTAACTATTTATGACTAATTTAGGGTCAGAACATGGCAATTTCGCCTGCTCTGACAGCCGCATAAACGCAATTTGGCAGATCGGGAGTGATGCGCTTAAAAATAGCGCCATAGATTGCCTCGAGATTCCCGCACTGTTATATACAGCCTGTGACAGAAAGGCATCAAGAGCCGCGCTTCTCACCATCTTCGGGACAAATTCGGATGAACTCCGATATGATCTCCCACTGGCCGCGGAACAGATTGAATCCGCATGGCGACACTTTCTCTTCACCGGCGATCGAACAATCCTCGGTGAAATTCAACCAAAAATCGACTCTATTCTCAAATCTGTAACCACAAAACTGGATGATGAAGGGCTCATCTCCAACACCTTTGCTGGAAATAATCAACTTTCAAACTCTGCGCTGTTCAGCCATGCTTTACGATTCGCCTCACGCATTGCCAGGGCAACAGGCAATCCCGAACGCGCCGGCGAAATGGAAATGCTTCTCACGGATGTCAGCGATTCAATAAATGAACTGCTTTGGCAGCAGAGTTCTGAGGGCTACCGGTCCAAACCAACCGGCGAAATGGGACAAGTGGATGGAATTGGATCACTCATTGCGGCGGTTGCGGAAGTTCCGGATCGATATCAATTGGAATCCGTACGCAAAACGATAGGCTGTCTCGCACCCTGGTCGACGGAAACAATCCCGTCAGATATTCTTAATTTCACGCTTAAAGCGATGGCAAAGCTCGGATTTTATGGCGAAGCACTCCAAATCATGAGCAATGCGTGGCAACCGAATTCTGCGGGCGTCGCCTTATCGAGTTTCGAGCCAAATTCATTTCTTGCGTCCGAGATTGCCGGTATCAAACCCATCCAACCGGGATTTGAGGAGTTCGCAATCAAGGTACAGCCCGCCGGTTTAAGCTCAGTCGAGGCGTCGGTCCACACCATCAGAGGCCCAATTGCCATATCCTGGCGTCAAAGTACGGAAGATGCCGTGTCTGTTGAATTGTCTTCACCAAAAGGTATCAGGGGACACCTGACGATACCTACAGACAAACCGGTTCGTACAGTCACTATTAACGATCAGGTGGTCTATGATTTTGAAAATACTAAGCGAAAGTCGACAATGGAAGGATTTGATGTGGCACACCGCAAATTGAGATTCCGTACTCCCGGCGGAACCTACAAATTCGAAGTGGCGTCGTTATAACGAAAGTTTCAATCCGAACGATCCATGCTTAATAGAACTTTCAACATAATGTTCATAGTTCTGGGACTACATCTGCTAACAACCCTTGTTCTGGCAGATGTGGTCGCATTGGACCCCCTGGCACGCCCTAGCACCAAACTCGGTCCAACGTATGAAGTATCGCTCAGCATATCCGTGAACGGCATTGACGAAGATGAACTATGCAAAAGGTTTGTCCTAGATAACGAAGGCAGACTGCAGTTAAAGCTGGACAACAAGCCCATCGAAAAAATACCTCTGCTGGGGAAAACTACCGCCCAAGCAAAAGACGTCATCGCCCGCACGATCCAACCCTACTTTGTCGCCACACCCGAAGTGAGAATAGGCATCTCCCGTATTCCTCGGTTCCGCGTTATTGTGACTGGTTCCGTAGCTATCGGCGGATCGCAGGTATTGGCAGATGGCGCGCATCTTGAAGATGCCCTTCTGAAATCAAACCCCATTCCACAGGCAGATCTTTCCAAGGTCCTCATCGATAGAACGACAAAAGAGGGTGCACGGCAACGATATGCGATCGACTTTAGCAAGGCGGCACGTGGAGAATTGGATGACAGTACCACCAATCCCGCACTCTTCGAAGGGGATTTCATCTACGTCAATGCTACCGCAAAGATGGAGACAGCGCGGACCGTGGGCGTACATGGTGAAGTAAGAGTCCCGGGATTTTATGCTTACAAACCGGGAATGAAGGTGAACGATGCCATTCTGGAAGCATTTGGACTGACTGCAAATGCAGATGCCGACCGCGTCACCATCCTTCGCGGCAAACAGTTTCTAACCATCAATGCAGAGCGAGCAAAACGCGGCGTTCCAACCGACGACCTCGACCTCTTGCCTGATGATATCGTGACAGTTGCAACAAAAGATCAGAGCCAAAAGTATGCGGTGCTCGGCCTGGTGGCTGCACCCACCTCAATAGATTACAAAGGGAAACCAACCCTCAAGCAAGCAATCGCGGAAGCGGGTGGCTTCAAACCAGAAGCAGACCGAAAAGCCATATTGCTTATTCGCGGCGCCTTAAAGGATCCATCACACAGCCAGTCTGTCATCATAGACTTCGACCGCGTGGCGCGTGGCGAAGCTCCGGACGTACCGCTCAACCCAGGAGATGTGGTTCAGGTTCTTCCCAAAAAGAAGGGGGCCAATGTACTTATGAATGTTGGCCTCTTCATTCTCCGAAGATTTATCCCGTTCTAAAAATGCGACCCACCTGATTCTCATCAAGTGGGTCGATATTTTCGGTTTAAGATTGTCTCTTCAGGCTTACTATTTCGTCTTGGTAGTCGCCTTAGCTTTGGATTCATCCATCAATTTGCCAAATTTTTGGACATTCAAAAATCCAATGGATTGATTGACAACTTTGCCAGTGGAATCCAAGAACACAACAGTCGGTACCGCTTCCACTTTATACTTTTCCGCAACTTTGGGCTGTTTGTCGATATCGATATAGACCGAAATAAATCCCTCGGCGCGCGAAACTATCGTTGGATCCTTATAGGTCTCATTCAACATTTTTTTACACGGTCCGCACCACTCTGCTCCAAAATCGATGAATACGGGTTTCTTCGACTTCGCCGCAAGTTTCAGCGCTTCGGGAATAGAAGTACTGAATTTGATCGACTTAGGTGCCGGAGCTGCTGTACTCGACTTTGTGAAAACCGGTGCTGCAATTACTCCCGCAACTGCCAATGCTGCTAAACCAGCAAAAATACCTCTACGCATAATTATCTCTCCCAGCAATCCGATTCACGAATTGCAATAGTTCAAGTGATCGCACAATAAAACCCATACCTACCAAAATCACGTCTACCAACAATTAGAACATTAGAATTCATTACGAGTTACAGCTGCCGTTTTGTTCGTTCTTAGGTACCACAAACTTTATCGATTATGGCAACATAATACCATTCCAATCAGTAACAGTGGATACCAACCAACTTTCTGACCGAGGCTCGAAGTGTATCTGATGAAGTTTACAACCTGTCTGTCACTGTTTGCACAAATATTTTTGCAAACTGCTTTGTCTGGCTCATCTATCGCACAGTTACCTGATGTCAAACGAATCCTACCCATGGGTGTGACACGCGGAGTCAAATCGACCCTCACCTTTGAAGGTCATAACCTGAAAGATCTGTCCTTCTTTCTCTCTGGAGCACCGTTCAAAACCGGACCATTCCAATACACTGTCGATGGTAAATCCGCTAAGATCGATCTTACCTTCGATCCGTTGGTACTTCCGGGTCCCGTGCAGGTACGAATTGCAAATCGATTTGGTGCATCCCAGACAAAACTGCTCTGGGTCGATGTTCTTCCAACACGTCTTAGAGGTCCAGAAGAATCGATCACCATCGACCAATTTCCGATCGCGCTGGATGGGGTCCTTGCGTCAAATGCTGATAGACAAGTTACAAAATTCAATGTCACAGTTGGAGATATTTGGGTCTTCGATGTCGTCGCCGGACGAATGGGTTCTCCTTCATCCCCACGCATAGATCTGCTCGATTCAACCGGAAAGGTAGTGGAAACTGCAACGACTGACGGCATCGCGGATGCTCGGATTATCCACAAATTCTCTGAATCGGGCGTTTACCAAATTGCGACTTCGAGTGCAACTTCCAAACCCATCTCAAACGCTCCTTACAGACTCTCCCTCGGTAAATTGCCCGTGCTAACCAGCTTTATTCCGCATGGAGAACGCCCGGGAAGAACTATCCTGATGGGGATCGACGGGAAGAACATTGGAGGTGCTCTGAAAGGTAATCTGCCCATTCCAAAGACTGCGGAGGACGGGGAAATTTTCGGCACTGTTCGTACTCCCAATGGGTTCACCCTACCATTTCCATTTTTGGTAGATGCGGACCCCGTAGCATCTATCACAGAGACCGATGCCGTTATGCCGCTGCCCTTTTTGCCGGGATCCTTGGAGGGTGCGTTTCTAGTGTATCCTCGAACCAAATTCTTTTTCAATGCTGGTCCGAAGGAGCCAATTGCATTCGATTTCTTTGCCAGTAAGATTAGCAGTGTCATTGAAGGTGAATTGGAAATACAAAATGAGTCCGGAATGCGTCTCGCACTCTCGAGAGCCGCGCACGGACAGGATGCGCATCTCGAATTTCAGCCCGAAGTTGCCAGCACCTACACCCTTATCGCTTCAAATCTCACCGGAAAGATTGGTTCCGATTGTACATATCGAATCAAAGCGTCCATCCCGCTTCAAGACTTCCGAGTCAATGTCGGAACAGATAAAGTTTCGCTCTCTCCGGGCGGAGCGGTTATTATCCCAATTCACATAGATCGACTGCGTGGCTTCTCGCAAACAGTGGCCATCTCCACAAGAGACCTTCCGAGCGGAGTCGTTTCAAATCCTATTGTCATTGCTCCTGGTGAAGTTGAAGGGCAGTTGAAGCTCACCGCTTCCCCTTCCGCCAACATTCGGATTGCGCCGATCAAGTTCGTGGGCACAGCTACGATTGGGGGCCTCCAAGTAGTACGTTCCGGTATACTTCCAAAGTCAACAAACGAAATCAATCCATCGAAGCTGTTCTTGTTGATCGTTTCGCCCGAAGAAGGTCGAAAGTAGAGTAAAGATTACTATGTCAATAACAAAAGCCCAAACCAAGTCCGGCGCAGCCATGCGATTCATTGTGCTAACAGGCACTTCTGGTGCAGGCAAAATTACCGCCTCCAACTATTTTGGTGACATCGGCTACTACACGGTCGATAATATTCCACCACGCCTGCTCGCGGAACTGGCGGAGAGCTGCCGAGCACGTGGTTGCGACCGAGTTTTGGCTGTAGTGGACTCGCGAGTTGGCAGAGAAGAACTTCTCGGCATGCCGGATGCCCTCCACGCTCTCAGCAAACAGGGTACGCCAGCAGAAATACTGTTTCTCGATGCCTCCGACGACGTACTCGTTCGCAGATTCAAAGAGACACGTCGCCCACACCCCATATTTCAAGAAGGCAAGGGGAGTATTGTCGATGCTATCGCCACAGAACGACAAATGCTCGACGAAATGCGCGCGCGGGCAGATAAGATTTTCGATACCTCCAACTTGACTGCGGCTGAATTGGCAAAATCCCTCGCAGATGCGATCGGCGAATCCGTGCGATCTCGATTGGTTGTAACGGTTCAATCCTTCGGATTCAAACATGGGCTACCAATAGATGCAGATCTCGTATTCGACGTCCGCTTTTTGGTAAATCCACACTATGTGCCAGATCTTAAACCGCTCACGGGACAGGATGAACAGGTCCACTATTTCATTCATCAGGACCCTCTTACAGAG
>CAISOI010000095.1 GCA_903886985.1 uncultured Chthonomonas sp. | reverse complement strand
GATAGACCCTTTTGATCTTGAATGGGTGAAACATCAAAGGCGAATGGGTGAATGGGAGCCCTGGCCTTGGGCTATGTACTCCGAATTCGCGTGGTGCGTATTAAGTTTTGTTTACGGCATTTTGTAACATGGTGCGTATTTAGTTTTTATCACAACGGCGACGGTCTTTTAACATGGATGGAACAGGATAACGGCAACGACTAAAGTCCTGAATGGGTGAAATGAGGAATGGGAGCGCTTGCGCTAACGCTTTTTTCTCAATTTACCGGTACGTATTAAATTGTGTTTTGTTTCTCGGTCACGGCGTGCCGTGACCCTGTACGTCGGATGGATTCAACATTGTACGGCCGCACAAATTGAACCCGGGTTCAAACGGTCGGTTGATCGGACCGACGGTTGGCGATATTTGGTTGTTGTATGTTAAGGTACGCTTCCTAGTTTTATGTATATCTTTGTCTACTAATCATAGACGTCAATGGTTGCAAGAATGTTCCAAGAATTTTTGAGGTTCTTTTGGGACGGGCAAGACCACCCCGTCAGATTGCGTCTGCCACCCCTCCACAGATGGGAATGTAACAACCCTGTACACCTACGGTTTTGGATCACTTCAGAGCAGTTGCACGAAATTGAACCCGGATTCAAGGCGTCTGTTGATCGGTCCGACAACCTGATGTTTTGTGCTTCTACTTCAATACTCGTTTGGGGTTGGCAAAGTCGGCAAGGTAAGTTGAAAGTTTTTTGAAAAAGTTTTGGGGATGCGCTGGACCACCTCGTCAGACTGCGTCTGCCATCTATCCAAAGTACGGAATTAGCACACAAAGGCGAATGCAGGAAAAGACAACTGATGTCAATTCGCTCCGTTTCCTAGAACCAATCGAGTGGTCCACAGACATCACATCACCCCTCCGACATGGTTCTTATAGCAAGGACTTCGCGAAGAACGGTAGTGAATACAGAATGACAGATTGTTATGTGCGGGTAGTTGGCACCAATGAATTAATTTGCCGCAAAGTCGATCGTCCCAGCATTCAAATTGATACACAACTACCAACGCTTGGTCAATCTGACGTAACTATACATCATTTACATACGTGCACGGAAGTTCATTGGCTCGCCCAACATATCGTCTAGGGACATGAAATGTACAGAAAGAACATCGAATCTCGTATTACCACGTATCTGTTAAGTTGCCAAAAAACATTGCCATCGAAATCGACAAACTCATTCATACGTTAATAGTGTAAAATTAACAAGAAACGGATAACCCCACTCACCGTGCTAAATGCCCAATTTAGGAAGGAGACTATTTCTGTATGAACCAACAAGAAGCAGTCGCAAAGTTCGTTGAGACCTATATTAAGGAACTAACTTCCGACAACCTCACAGCACAAAAACTCAAGTCAATGGAAAGAGAATTTTTCACCGTTCAGAACCGAAATAAGGTGCAACGGCCCACAACTCGCGAGGTATTGATGGCGCTAAAGAAACTAATGGAAAAGCGAGGTGTAGACATCAATAAGGTAGGCGATTATATAGCTGACTTGCCAATATTTGGACTAGCGGGAGAAAGCTTCAGAGACACATTATTCGCTTCTATATTGGCTGAGCCTCCAGAAGTTTCCATCCGCCCAGAGGACATTGAGACCATAAAGAAGGTCGGGATATTCGAGGCGGTCTCGCTCTCAAAGGGCAGGGAAATCGAGGCACAAAAGTTGCAAGAGCTTGAAGGCTATAATGCATTAATTGAACTGAAGAAGGAAGAGTATGATAATCTTCCCAGCGTACTCGACCAAGAAGATATTCCGGAACCTGAATTTGATCAATCAAAAGAGGATGAAAAGCAATGGTGGGAGAGATTCTATTTAAAGAGTAACCCATTTCCCCAAAAAGACGGTT
Source organism: uncultured Chthonomonas sp. (assembly GCA_903886985.1). Lineage (GTDB taxonomy): Bacteria > Armatimonadota > Chthonomonadetes > Chthonomonadales > CAJBBX01 > CAISOI01. The sequence goes on along the minus strand of CAISOI010000095.1, from coordinate 158 downwards.
TGTCAGACATTGATACAGACAAATATGAAGAAGTTCTAGTTAAGACAAAACCGTTTATTTCTACACTCAGTTCGTTAAACCGTGACCCCCTATATATGTTCGACAGTGGCTTTCTATTAGTAGGAGGATACGGCTGTGGCAAAACGACATTTATTGAT
>CAISOI010000094.1 GCA_903886985.1 uncultured Chthonomonas sp. | reverse complement strand
CTTGACCACACCGACCACCTTGACACCAAAACGTTCGATCTTCGTGCCACGGAAAACTGTCAAACCGTAACCGACCATACCTGACTTAACCTGAGATATAGGCATGATGTCATCGTAATGAGGAACAGATGCGGGCAACGCACTTCCGAGAGCACCAAATCCAAATGCGAACAGCAAAGAGCGGGATTGTATCAGGAAATTGGCCATGTGCTTACCACCTTGCGAGAGCATATAAAAGTTGAGACCAACGGAAAGTACAAACGGTTCCACTTACAACAGGGCGCGACATACGCTCACGGCAGCTGAAATGTTCTAAACCGACACATATTTTGGGGAGAACACATTAACTACGGACACAATTTGCCAAATGTCGCGCCTCACTTTGATGTTCCGTAAATCTGGTCGGGAGTGAGTTCGCGTTCGGCAATGACTGTCACATTCCCATCGGCATCAGATTCCCTAAAAAAGCAGGATCGATACCCTTCGTGACACGACGGACCAGCCGCTTCCACTTTCACTAACAGACAGTCTGAGTCGCAATCAAAAAGGAACTGTTTGAGAAACAGAAAATGCCCCGAAGATTCCCCTTTTATCCAGAACTTTTGACGGGAACGGCTCCAAAAGGTTACCTTGCCAGTTGCAAGGGTCTGATCTACTGAAATTGCGTTCATATAGGCGACCATTAATACCGTTCCACTGGCCGCATCCTGCACTACAGTAGGAATTAGACCGTCCTTGTCATATTTAAGTGTTGCCGAAAAGGACATTAGAAACTCCTATCTAACACAGACTCCGCCTTCGCGCATGACCTGCTTAATATCTTGTATGGAGTAATCTCCATCGTGAACGATGGATGCAATGAGGGCAGCATCCGCGCCTCCAACTGTCACGGCTTCTAGACAATCTTTGGGTGACCCCGCTCCACCCGAAGCTATGACCGGAATACTAACTGCCAAGCTTACGGCCTTCGTAAGCTCCAAATCAAATCCGGACTGGGTTCCGTCGCGGTCCATACTAGTTAAAAGTATCTCTCCCGCACCAAATTCTTGAACGCGGACGGCCCATTCAATGGCATCCAATCCTGTAGGAGTTCTACCTCCATGTATAAACACTTCCCACCGTTTGGAACCATCCGGACGAATTTCGACGCACTTAGGATCAATCGCAACGACTACACATTGACTTCCAAACTTTTCCGCCGCTTCTTTTATAAGCTCAGGGGTGTTAACTGCTGACGTGTTTATGCTGACCTTATCAGCACCCGAGTTGAGGATCTTATGAAAATCCGAGGTAGATCGAATACCGCCACCCACTGTAAACGGTATAAAGACTTGATCTGCCACACGTGAAGCGATATCGTATATCAACCCTCGATTTTCGTGGCTGGCAGTGATATCCAAGAAGACTAATTCATCAGCGCCCATTTGGTTATACTTACTTGCCAATTCGACTGGATCCCCTGAGTCTCTGAGACCAACAAAATTAACTCCCTTCACCACCCGGCCATCCTTAACATCAAGGCAAGGGATGAGACGTTTAGCAACCATGCGCGATACTTTTCCTAAAACTTCCGTAAATGTAAACAGTATCGCCTCCCACCGCATAAATTGAGCGTGTTGGAGGCGAATCGGTGGTAGTATACCATAGGCAAAATTGGCGGGACAGTTGTAATCCGTCAGTCAGGGCAATCCTAAACAGGATTTCCGCATCAAAGCAATAATTTGGAGCGAAAAGTATGAAGTATGTCCTTTGGATTTTGGGCGTTGCAGTTGCCTTTATTGGCTTATCG
>CAISOI010000093.1 GCA_903886985.1 uncultured Chthonomonas sp. | reverse complement strand
GCTTTTTTGCTCGCGTAAATAGCGTACCGATTTCACTTGCGTTGGAGCCGAGCTTTCGGCGTCCCATGGTGGTCATTATTTCCCCACCGATGCTCTCGTTTGTCATTGCATCCGTATTAACAAATGCCAGTCGATATGTGTCTGGGTCGTTAGGATTAGAGATATCAAAGGCAGTTCTCCAAGCTAATCGCACCCCATTTTCGAGGATCGTGGCATTGGTGGGATACACACTGGAGGTCCAGTAGTTGTCGGGGTGACAAACAACTAGTTGAGTTGCCAATTCCCGACTTATCTCCAGCCCCTTCCCTTTCACTACGGCAAATGCACTTTTAGCCGCAGTTGGTCTATCTACTAGAATTTTCGTGTCTTTGGAGGGCATTGAACTGTTGAGAGTCGATCCCAGCACAAGCAATCTGCCTTCTTTGACATCGAGTCCGACCGTCACGTGTTGGTCCAGAAACGGAATGCCGTTCCAAAGTCGGTCATAGCGCAAAGACCATTCCCGGTTGGCGAGAGTTGGGTTCACGTTCGTGGTCGAAATCTGACATGTTGTAAGTGAGACATCGGTCATATCTATGCCTGACATGGAGAGATACTTGCTGGCACGATTTATCGCTGTCTGCTGCGTCAAGAAGTTCACTACAGGTGGCAGCGGTTCAAGGTCCAGTCTTCGTCTCAATGCTCCATCGACAAAAAGGGTGACAGTCGAAGCACTTTTATTGACAGCTGCATGAATTTCCCCATAAAGGGAGATATTGAAGCGCTGTTCGTTTTTGTGCGAAAAGGGGTCCTTTTCCAATTCGATTTTTGGAATGGACGACCTACGGATTACAGTTTCTGGGCGATTATCGAGTTTTGGTACTTTGCGAGTCTCCGAGCGTGGCCATGACTGCGCTAGGTCTTTGTCTTCTGTCCCGTGAAGAGGAGAGAATTTATCTACATCTGAAAGAAACCTCTCCAAACGAAGGGTCACGATATCCGAGGTTGGAGTATTTGGTGGCAATGGTTTGGTTTGTGCTTTGACTGTGGCGCTGGAAAGAGATAGGATTGCAATCAGGCACGCAACTATTGCTACCTTGAAACGTTCCTTCCCTCGTATAATTTGTGCATGGATGATCCGTGGAAACGATCTGGAAACATCTTGTTCAACAATTTGACCGATAATTGAACGTTGGAATTTCGATAATTTATTAACGAATTTAATCATGTCGGTTAATACTGCGGGTAAATGAAGAAATCCTTCTCGAGTGACCGAATATCTGACATGCGCTTTCCCTTTGATAGGGGGAACGAAGATTTGCCCTATGGGTTGAGAGCCGACTGAATGATCCCGTCGAGTAGCTCGGTGAAGGAAATTCCGGCAGCTTTTGCGGCGTCCGGTAGTAGGCTGGTTGGGGTCATGCCCGGAATCGTATTGACTTCGAGGACAACGGGATGATCTCCATTTACAATCATATCCACACGGGACATTCCACGACATCCGAGCGTTTTGTGAGCACGGATGGCGTAATCTCTGGCGCGATCTGCGGCGATCTCAGAAATTCGCGCAGGGATAATGTGGCTGCTTCCCCCGGGGGCGTATTTGGATTGATAATCGTAGAATCCGCCTTTGGCATCAATCTCGATGATAGGAAGTGCCTCAGGGTCTTCGTTACCCAACACCCCAATGGTGATTTCTGTTCCACTAATAAACTGCTCGACGAGGGCGCTTTCATCGCAGTGTAGAGCATTTTTTATCGCCTGCTCAAGTCCAGAGGAATCTTGAAGTATCGTGCAACCAATGGTGCTGCCCTGAGCGTTTGGCTTCACAATGAGCGGATACCCCAATTTGCTGCTAATTGTTTTTGCTAGGGATGAAAAATCGATCATTGCCGCAGGAGTGACGTGAACTTCTAATGGGACAGGTATGCCTTCGGAATTCAGTACGCGCTTGGTCATCGACTTATTCATTGCAAGTGCACTCGCAAGCACGCCGGAGCCGGTGTAGGGGATGTTTAGCAGTTCCAGCATTCCCTGAACGGTTCCATCCTCACCACCTTTGCCGTGGAGGGCGATGAAGACGATATCTGGGCGAGAGTCTGAACCCGGGCGGGTCATCTGGGCAAGATCGATGCTGGCAATGGTGGCTGGCACCGATTTGTTTGGCACCGCGGGCTGGGCCGAGGAGTCAGCAATTTGAAGTGTCGGAGTTTCAGGCAGGGCTGCAACGTTGCCAGAAAACGTGGCTGCATCGAGTGCAATGGCGGTGTACTTTGTTGGGTCCAAAGCCGCCATAATCTGTGCACCAGTGGAAAGGGAAATATCACGTTCGGCAGAAGTGCCGCCCATCAGCACGGCAACTCGAAGTTTACTCAAAACGGTCCTCAATATAATAAATTTGGCGAATGCAAAGGGTATGGTACTCTTTCGTAATATTAGCACTTCGGCGCAAAGGTTGCCGGGGAGATTATGGCGGCGGTGTTCAAATTGAAAGAGAAACAAACTCAGTGATAGATGGTGATTTAGAATGGGTTGCGGCAGCGACTGGTGGGCGATTGATTGGCGAGCCGAGTCTGCGCTGGACAGGTATTACTACCGACAGCAGGACCGCCACCCAAGGAAGTCTGTATATTGCGCTTCAAGGCGAACAGTTTGATGGGCACGATTATGTCTCTCAGGCGGTAGCCAGCGCCGTCGGGGCACTGGTTGTGGACCACGCAATTCCGGGTGTGACGATTCCGATGGTTGTGGTGCGTAATACGGTTTCGGCACTCGGGGAGATTGCCAGGGCACATCGATTAAAGTTTGATATACCGGTAGTTGGCATTACCGGAAGTGTTGGAAAGACTTCCACACGTGAGATGGTTGCGGCTGCGCTCGGCACACGATATAAAACCCTCTCAAACGAAAAGAATTACAACAACGAGATCGGAGTACCGCAGACCCTGTTTCAGTTGAATTCTGAATATGAAGCAGCTGTGATAGAGATGGGAATGCGCTCATTGCGAGAAATCGCTGAGCTTGCTGAAATCGCCAGGCCCACGACGGGAGTAATTACCAACATAGGTATTTCACACGTGGAGCGGCTGGGTTCGCGATTTAATATTGCGCGCGCCAAACGAGAGCTTTTGGAGGCGCTTCCGGAGGGTGGCACGGCGGTATTGCCCGCGGATGATTCTTACTTTCCGTTTCTTGCGGATTATGCGAGAGATCACGGCAAGGTTATGAGTTTTGGGATGGGATCGGCGGCGGATTTTCGGGCGACGGACGTTACATTTTCACATGAGGGATATCCCAGATTTGCTATCAACGGAGTTCCGTTTCGATTGC
>CAISOI010000092.1 GCA_903886985.1 uncultured Chthonomonas sp. | reverse complement strand
CGTAAACAACATGAAGCGCCGGGGACAGTCCTCCCCCGTTCACGTGGTCATGATTGCAGTTGCACAAAACGGAGCATGGAATTTCAACCGATACAACCTGAATTCCAATTAGCTCACACCCAGCAAAGATTTTTAAAAGTGGTGAGAGCAGATGGCATTCGCCATCTGCTCGCCTCTCGACACGCGACATTCTTTTCATATGGCTATCGTAGCAAGCTTTGAATCAAGTGGAATGTTGATAGCATGCAGGTTATTGACGGCATGTTTGTGGAACATTAAGGCACGTATCTAGAGACGATCAAAACCATAATAAACAACCCAAAGTATGACTTGGAGGGCACCAAATAATGTCCAATAGCCAGTTCACCCGCCGTGAGGCACTGAAATCGACTGCATCATTAATCGTTCCTTTCATCGCTCCGGAACTCCACCCGAGGATAACGGCCCCGCAAGTCTCCTTTGGTCCGATAGTCGATCCAAAGGTCAAGGTAGCCGTCTCCAAAGAAGGGGTCAAAGCACCTGGCTACAAATTTCGCATTCCAAATCGCGTTCCTGCCCCACGTACGGCAAAATGGATTGGTGCAAGTAAGGAGAAAGATAACCTGCCGGTAGTCCTTTTCCGGCACGAATGTACTCTTACGGCACCATCCCGACAGATTCTCGCGAAGGTCAGTGGCGACGTAACTTATCGCATCTGGATAAATGGCGTCTTAGCCATGCGCGGCCCCTCCGATATGGGGATGGATTACAATCGCACCACAACAGGCAAATTCTTCTTCGACGTGAGAGATTTCAGCCACCTTTTCAAAGCTGGTAAGAATGTTATTGCCGCCGAAGTCTTTCGTATTCCTGTCACGGGAAGCGAAGGCAGCAAGAAGCCGGGGAGCTTTCTTTTCGAGATATCTGATGGAGCAAAAGTGATCGCGGCAACTGGTACCGACTGGAAAGCAAGCTCTTCGGAGCATTGGTCAAACCAGAACGGTCGATGGACGTACGATGGTTCTAAAGAGCCAGAGGGTTGGCACGATCTCGGCTTCGATGATTCTGGTTGGGAATCGGCAATAACCGTTCAGGATGTCTGGCAGCCATTGGTCATGAGCGAGATCCCCGCGCGCATGGAATCGCTATATCCCATAAAGGGAGTTACCCGCCCGGCTGCAACCGTTAGTTACCCGCCAACACAACTATTTCCCATGCGGTTTAGCGCGGAGGGTTCCGCCGGCATTTTGTTTGATCGCGTGATGCCCGCCTACATAACTATTCGTGTAACTGGCGGCGATGGCGAAACACTGCATATTGAGCCGAATGAGCTGGATGCACCCGGACACAATCGCGCGGCAGCCTTTCGCTTGACCGGTGAAGAACAGGTATATGAGCTGCCATTTCTAGATAGTTTTTCGGTTATCAATCTGCGTGCTGTCGGGATCAAGCAACCTCTGACAATCTTAGAGGTTCGCGCCGTTTATTGCAGTCAACCCGTTGATTATCGGGGTAGTTTTCACAGCTCAGACCAGCAATTGAATCGGCTGTGGGAAATATGCCGATGGGTCAGTCAAATCTGCCTCCAGACGCATCATTTGGATTCACCGCACCATCAGGAGCCAATATGCGATCCGGGCGATTACATGATTCTATCGCTCAATAATTATGCTAGTTTCTTTCAACCCGCACTTACGCGCCAAGACCTTCGCAAATATGCATGGATAATGGCACAGTGCAAAAATCAAGTATTTCATACCAGTTATGCGCTGCTCTGGTTGCAAATGCTCATGGATTATTATGATCACTCGGGAGAGCTTTCACTCGTAAAAGAACTTGCTCCGTCGGTGCATTCCCTTCTGGATACTTTCACAGGATACATTGGGGCAAATGGGATTATCTCCGAAGCGCCGAATTATATGTTTATGGACTGGGTGGAAATCGCCGGTTTTCCCGGGCACCATCCTCCAGCAGTAATCGGTCAAGGATATATGACGGCATTCTTTTATCGAGCACTTGCCGATGGAGCGCGGATAGCGCAATTGACTGGGGACACGAAACGTGAACAGAAATATCAGAATATCCGGACGAAAATCTACACGGCGTTTCAGAGGCAGCTATGGGTAGAAGATCGAGGGCTGTATCGAGATGGTCTGGCATATCAAACCCATGTGAAACCGGGGCAGTGGCTCCCTGCCGAAAAACAACTAGAGACCTTCACCGCACACGTGAATATACTGGCGGTGCTGTATGATCTCGCTCCCAAAGCGCGACAGGCAGAAATATTGGAACGTGCAATTACGGGCCCCGATTTTACATGTCAACCATACTTCATGCACTTTGCATATGAGGCGATGGCGCACTGCGGACTGTTTGGTAAATTTGGCGTCGATCAGATGAAGCGGCTACAGATTATCGAGCAGACTCAATCTGTGCGAGAAATGTGGAATACAGGTGATCTCAGCCACGGATGGGGCGCGTCGCCATTGCGGCAGATGTCAACGAAGATTCTCGGAGTTCAAGTCAAGACTCCGAATCAGGTTACTATCGCACCGATACATTGTGGATTGCAATTTGCGAATGGAATTGTACCGACTGCCAATGGTGACATTCACGTTGCCTGGAAACGAGCCAGCGGAAAGATGAATTTGGACTGCACCATTCCCGCGGGAGTAACTGCAGAGATACTATTGCCCGGATTGCGCAAGACGGTCAGCGGCGGCAAACACAAGTTTACTGCTGCCATTGCCGGTTGAATTAACTATGAATTTCCAATCAACAAGACATTGCTTCACGACCAAAACTGGGGAAATTAAATATCTTTGAACTTAATCTTGAGAAAAGTAACCGATTCTGACATCCCCATCTTCTATACAATGCAACTTGATAAGGAAGCACGCCGGATGGTCGCTTTTGCTGCTGCCGAACCAGCTACACCAGAAGAATTTGAAAAGAAGTGGAACTTCATTCGGGCAAATGAGGACTCAGTTGTGCGAACAATTGTTATGGAGGATGTAGTGGTCGGCAACATCCTCAGCTATTTGGAAGACGATATTCCTCAGATTGGATACTGGATTGACAAAGTGTATTGGGGCAGGGGAATAGCATCTGCGGCTCTACAACAATTTCTAGCCATTCAGACGCTTCGCCCACTTGGAGCACGCGCTGCTAGTGACAACATTGGTTCGATCCGAGTGTTGGAGAGGTGCGGTTTTCGGAAAGTCGGAGAAGCGAGTGGCTTTGCAAACGCACGTGGATGTGAAACAGAAGAGTTTCTTTTTGAGCTTCCTTGAGCAAGTCGAAATTGGCAATGGGATACAATCGCATGAAACTGACTCCCTAACTAAGAAGGCCAATCAACTCCAGCACGTCCCTAACGTTGTGCGACTATCCACTCACCTTGCTACGTAAGTCCTCATTGATCCTATTGTTACCTATTTCACACTCCGTTGTTGTTCAAAGTTAAATGATCTGTTACCTGCTGTTAACCTTCCACAGATAGTCTATAGGTGTTCAAGCATATCTCATATTGAACCGCCACATTTGTTTCAATTGACGAAAGGAAACACCTGATATGGTTTTCTCACGACGGAAACTGTTTGTCGCAGCTGCGGCAACACTTCTAGTTCCGACATTTGCATTAGTCAGAGCCAAAGGCTCCGACCATGCCGACACACCACAAATTGCCGCAACACCGGGTGCAGACTTAACGGATGTTTATGTCTTCCCAAAACCGGGCGACCCATCCAAAGTGGTTTTGGCCATGAGTGTTCATCCGTTGATTCCCACGGGTCAAGGTCCGAATGTCAGCTTCGATCCCGACGTTCTCTATCAATTTAAGATCGACAACACCGGCGACGGAGTTGAAGACCTTGTGATTCAGGCGAATTTCACCGGAACCGGACCTTCCCAACAGGTGAACATCCGCGGACCGTTGGTTCCCACAATGAAAGGTAACCGCAATCAAATGCTGGGACCAATCACCGCAACAGGAACCATCAACAACGTGTTTACCCAGGGCGGTATGCAGGTTTTCGCAGGAGCGCGTGAAGATTCGTTCTTCTTCGATCTGAGCAGATTCTTCCAGATTCTTCCAGACCGAGCAACTCCAGTCAACGGAGTTCCTGTTATCCCATCGCAAGCAAATGTCCCGCAAAAAGCCTCGTTCCGAGGAATGCCAACCACCGAAGCTGGGGCCGGCTCTCCAACTGACTTCTTGCTAGGATTGAACGTCCTGTCCATTGTTGTAGAACTACCAAAATCCCAACTCATTGGCGGCGGATCCGGCAACATCGGTATCTGGTGCACAACGAGTAAATAAGGAGACGAGAAACATGAAAAAAACTACGACTCTCGCTTCCATAGCGGGACTTGCCGGAGCAATTGCTATTTCAGGCTGCGGCTCTCAACATGGCGACAAAGTCTATACCCAGATGGACCGATTGGCACGACCTGCCGTCAACGAAGTCTTCGCAACTGTTGCAAACAATCGCCATAAAATAAATGACGAAGACAATCCGACAGACGACTCATCCAATCTGGCAAACGATATCCAAAGCTTCATGACAGGAACTGCTGG
>CAISOI010000091.1 GCA_903886985.1 uncultured Chthonomonas sp. | reverse complement strand
GGCATCAAGCCTATATCGGGAGGAAATATAATCTGACGGAAACATAGACTGCATTGGTCCAGAGTCATCGTGCACCACTTCTTTGTGTCTGGAGATAGTGGGTCGTGGAGCCGAACGTCGAAAAGCGCGATGTTAGGAATTGAGTTCCTTAAAGGCTCCCAATTGCCAGCAGCTATTTTGAGCGCATGAACGTGCGATTGAAGACTCTGCACCTCTTTGGATGCGTCAGTCGCAAAAGATTCCCTTTGTTCGAGTTCTATTAATTCTGCGTTCAGTCTCTCATCAAGTATGTTGAGAATCCTTAGAATCTCCTCGAACGTAACAGAAAATCGCTGTGCATAGCGAGTAGGCAGAAACGCAGAGACAAAGCTGTCATGGAAGATGGGCCATCTGCTACGGCGTATCAAGTCCTTGTCGCTTGCCTCCATGCCCTCCAGTGCAGAACGGGCTGACAGACCAACCAGTGAAGCCGAGTCCAGCCCCAGACGCACCTTCATGCGCTCCAGCGCTAGGTCGGCTTCCTCTTCTTCGCCGAGCAAGTCAAGTTGGTTGGCCACGACCAATGGATGCAGGCGACCTTTAAACCGCTGAATGTCTTCTACTTCCGCCGCAGAAGCAGACTGGGCGCAAGAGGTGACCCAGAGCACTGCGTCTACCTCGGAGTGGATTAAGTCCGTTCGGTTGGAATGTTCAGCATTTAGAGAGTGGAGACCCGGGGAGTCAATGATGGTTATGTATTGTAGTACCTGTGCCGGCACTTGTACCGATAGCGTTATAAGGTCGGCCCTTAACGTGGCCCCGCGCTCGGAGTCTTCTGTGGCGAAATCTTCCAGGTCAGAAAGTACCATCTCTTGTTCATGGGTTTTATACGTCGCCACTAGGCGAGGACTTTCAGCATAACTCAGAATCGTCGGGACGGCAGTAGTAGGAGTGACATCTGAAGGGAGAATGCGTCCGCCAAGAAGACAATTTACTAGAGTAGATTTGCCGCTGTTAAAAGGACCCGCAACTAATAACGAAAGAGGTTGGGAAATATAAGTTCGAAGCTGTTCAGTATGCACAAGGAGGTCAGATAGGTTTTGATGACTTCGTAAAAGTTCAGCCAGGGCGACAATGCCACGCTCAGTTGCAGAGAACGCATGAATATGTCCGCTTTCATGAGGCCCGGACACGGCTTTCAACCCTAGTATCGATTGATTAGCATCACCATCAGAAGTTAGGTTGAATGATTGTCTACAACGAGCGCACATCACTTGAACGCTCCCATGATTTGCAGGCAATCTCAACTTTTGGCTACAATTTGGACAACGAACTACATACGTCCCTTGGCTACCGTTCAGCTGTATCACTTGATTACCACACTGTAGTTGATCTCCCGGCGATGTCGTACGAATATTCTCAATCCGTATCCCGTTTACGAATGTGCCGTTCGTGGATTCGAGGTCCACCACACGCCATCCATTTCCATAGGGCTCAATCCGTGCATGCAAGTGGCTTAGGGTGTCATCATTGGGAAAGGCGAGTTCCGCTTCAGATGTACGCCCAATGTGAAATGGAGAATTCCTCATTGGGCGCGACCTCAGAATTCCGCCCTCGTTCCATGTAATGTCGATACCCAACGGCGTTACCTATCCTTAGTAATTAGAAGTGCAAGCTCGGCATCGAGTATTCGCCGATGTGTAGCAACGGATCAGCGAAGCTCATCACGGTGGAGAATCCATGTCCGATGTCTTGAGTTGAGGCTGCGAGATGAGAGCCATGCCACACATCATGCCCACCTTGCGAATTCGCTTGTGTGTGGCCAATCAGATGGTTGTGGGAATCGAAAATCGCCTTGCCGCCCGTAGAATTGGGTTCGGTGTGCCCGATAAGATGGTTATGGGCGTCGAAGGTTGCTTTACCGCCCATAGGATTGGGTTCAGTGTGCCCGATAGGATGGTTGTGGGAATCAAAGAAGGTCTTGCTGCCGAATAGCCCCTTGATCCCAATGGAAGCAAGGTGCCCGTCAACGTAATGGTTGGTTGTATCACCTTGATCTATGAATTGATGGATGTGGTGTTCCATGCTTCTACCCTTTCGTCGGTTCTGACAATGCGAGGCTAATCTGCTCCGCTGTGATGGTAAGTTCCTGAAGCGCCTTTTGGAGGTCAGAAACCGTTTCCCTTGATTTGTGTTCTGAAACGACCCTCTCCTGGATGTAACCGGACACACGTTCGCGCAGTTCCGTCATGAGTTCGTCAAATCTCTCCTCGGCTGTCCGCGCCAGCGTGTCAATGTCAGAGGAGACAACGCCAATAACACGTTCCTCAAAGACAGATAACGTGCGTTCAAGCGC
>CAISOI010000090.1 GCA_903886985.1 uncultured Chthonomonas sp. | reverse complement strand
GAACGCGAGCCCCGATTTTACTTTGAGCTGTCCGATTTTACCGCAAACGGATCGTCTGACAGGGTGGCCGACGGAATCTTACGGGGAATGAATACTTCGATCGATTTTCTCGGTTGCTTGAAATCGAAGAAGTCATCTTTGATCTCAGGATTTAACGAAAGTCCTTTGAGTGTCTGCGTGAACGTCTCTACAATTGTCACTGCAGGCGCATTGGGTCTTTGCGCCACAAGTTGGACATCTGCGATACATTTCGAAATAAAATAAGTCTCTGCATCTATCCACAATTTCGCATGACCACTCTGCGGGGCAATAGTACTTTTCATTTTCTCACGTTCTGCCATATCCTTCAAGAACGCTGTAGTGAAATCGGCATCTATCACGTAAGTGTCCTTACCGTTTACTGCCTGCTTACCACTGTACTTTAGGTTGGACAGACCTGGTGGCAAGTCTATGGCTGAGAGCATAGTCGCAACCCCTAGAATGAGTGGAGCATCTTCTTCTAATCCTTGTGATAATTTGTCAATTCCACCAGTCAACGGCCGGCGAGTATATACATTTGGAAGTGCCTGATACGTATACATATTCGAACCATCAAGATAATATATGTGTGTTCCCGACATCTTGTCGATTAACATCCGGTGCATTTTGGGAATTCCAGGAGATTTTTTGAAGGTAGTGACTGTTTCCTGGTGGCTAGTGTTCGTATTTGTGAGATTAGATTTCGAGTCAGTCGACATACGCACTTGAAGCGCGTTTGGGGACTGGTAAGCCTTAACCATACGTTTCAATATCTCACCGGGATCTGTCGAAGGCGAATCTGCTTTAAAAGTTGGCCCATTGCCAGAGGCTAGTAACTTGATGTTTCCAGGGGTTGGGGGTAATTGAAGATCAGACTTTGGTTTACCGCAGCCAGTCATTACAAAACCCAATGAAAGGTAAAGACAGGCTAAACTCGTTTTATATTTGAAAGGCAAGTGACTCTCCCAGATGGCTTCACGAACAATCAATTTTATCCATCTACTTCACGACAACTACCTCAGTATATCCTGCACCGATACGCCTATGCAACCGGACGCTGATACGGAAAGATCCTCTCTGAAAGCGACACTGGGTTAGGTGGCACAAACTTTGGAAGCATCTACGCCGAAACCAAAAGCGTTTTCAGTTCTCAAAAATCGCGATTTTCGACTTCTCTGGTCGGGCGCATGCCTCTCCTTTATTGGAAGTTGGGTGCAGATGATTGCGATGGGTCTGCTTGTCTATCATCGAACACATTCCAAAGAGATGCTTGGCTGGATCGGCTTTGCAGGCGGAATTCCAAATACCCTTCTCATGTTATTCGGCGGTGTGATCGCTGATAGAACGAACAAGAAGCGATTGGTGCTAATTACACAATCTATCTTTGGAATAAATGCTCTCATACTCGCAATTCTTACTTGGACGAACACCATCGAGATATCGCATATTATTCTGTTATCGTTGGTTAACGGAGTTACGTTTGCGCTAGATGGTCCAGCCCGACAGTCCATGCTTTACAACATTGTTGGCAAAGATGATCTTTCTGCTGGCATAGCCTTACAATCTGCGGCATTCAATATAGCCCGCATTTTTGGCCCTATCATAGGTACGCAAATGTATGGTCAATTAGGAGCAGGTACCTGCTTCTTTGTGAACGCGTTAAGTTTTGTTGCTGTGATAATAGCAATCATGGTGATCAAGGCGGATCTCTCCACGATTGGCGAATTTGACGGATCGGTCTGGCTGGGACTAATGGAGGGAATCCATCACTTTAGATCGAATCTTGAGATGAAATGCGTGGTTGCAATGACAGCTATTACGAGCTTAACAGCATTTTCTGTTTACAGTACCCTTATGCCTGCATTTGCCACGGAACGATTGGGGATACCGGAAGGTGACTCAAGATACGGACTTTTGTTTATGGCAATTGGTTCGGGAGCGCTTGTCGGTGCCTTTATGGTTGGGCGTTTTGCTGCTGCAAAAAAAAGTGGCGTTTTGATGTTTGGGGGCGCAATCACTTTTGGTATTAGCCTGATATTTTTGGCGTTCGTTCAAAATTTGATAGTGGCACTTGTTCTGTTTCTTGTAATTGGCATCGCTGCCGTGGCCCAACTTGCTACTGCAAATTCGTTGACCCAAAATCTTGCACCTGAAGCACTAAGGGGAAGGGCCGTTTCTACTCATATGTTTGCTATGGCAGGAATTCAACCTTTCGGGTCGTTGATTGCCGGGAGATCGGCAGAACACTTTGGCATTTCTTTTGCACTGTGGAGTGGGGCCGCCATACTACTTATGTTTTCGTTAGGACTTGCATTCGTCCGACCAACTGTTGTCCGATTGTCTTGAAACAAAGGATGTATACAATATGCCATCAATGAATTCAGGAGCCAAATTTACATGGCTCGGTCATGCAACATTCTTGGTCGAGACACCTACTGGCAAGAAAATTCTGATCGATCCATGGGTTTCAAGCAATCCTGCATGCCCGTCACAATACCGAGAGATAGAGGAGTGTGATCTGATATTGGTCACACACGCTCACTTCGATCATATTGCGGACGTGATCCTAATTGCAAATCGGACCGGTGCGCCCGTAGTCGGTATCGTTGAGCTATTGCACTGGCTAGGATCTAAGGGAGTGACTAACCTCAAAGAGATGAACAAAGGCGGCACTCAGCGAATTGGGGACATATCCATTACCATGGTACATGCAGACCACTCATGTGGCATAACTGATGGAGACCAAATCCTCTACGGGGGCGAAGCAGTTGGCTACGTAGTTACACTCGAAAATGGATTTCGCTTCTATCACGCTGGAGACACTAATGTATTTGGGGATATGGCGCTGATTAGTGAGCTTTACAGTCCGTCATTGGTAATGATACCGATTGGCGACCATTACACGATGTCACCGAAAGAAGCGGCGAAAGCAGTCGAACTACTAAATGCTCCCTATGTGTTGCCCATGCACTTCGGTACGTTTCCCGTATTAACGGGTACTCCGTCTGACTTAAAATTGCTTCTGAACGACAAAGTGGCATCTGAGATCTTTGAAATTCAACCCGGGGATACCATTGAGTAAACGGTTATCGAAAAGCTCAAATGGATTATGGGAAGGTCCCGTATCTCTTGCCTGAAAGTTCTGAAAAGATAATTTCCATAGTTGGTCCAACCGCTGCCGGCAAAACTGCAGTTGGAATGTTTGTAGCTGAAGAGATTGGCGGCGAGATTATCAGCGCAGATAGTATTGCTGTATATCGCGGGATGAATATAGGTACCGCGAAGCCTTCTCGCGAAGATCGCGAAAGAGTTCAGTTCCATGGGATAGATGTCGCTATGCCGGATGAACAGTTTGATGCAGCCCGATTTTGTGAACTGGCATCGGCGGCTCTCAGTGAAATCAAGAGAAACTCACTCCGCACTCTACTTGTTGGTGGCACAGGATTGTATGTCACCTCATTCCTTGAAGGCTACAACCACAGCCAAACTCCCGCATCCCCCATTGTTCGCAATCAATTGGAACAATTTGTCGCAGAGAAGGGTTTGTTTGCGGCTTTTGCACGTTTAAAGGAGGTAGACCCACTTTCTGCGGTTAAAATACATTTTAATGACAAGAAGAGAATCTTACGTGCATTGGAAGTATTTGACTCGACAGGAAGGCCAATTTCATCTTGGCAGGAAGAGAACCAGACATCGCGGAAACCTCAGCCGAGT
>CAISOI010000089.1 GCA_903886985.1 uncultured Chthonomonas sp. | reverse complement strand
CAGTGGACCATTTCAACACTGCCCGAATGTTCTCGTGGCTGGCTTCCGCAAGTTTGAGCCAACGTTTTTGATCTGGTCCCTGAATTTTGGACTCAACCGTTTTACAAAATTCGGCGAAATAGGAAGCGTGTTTATCACGCAGACGGGGTAATTGCCCGGTCTCAAGGAGTTTTTCTGCGCTATAGTGCCGGATCGATTCGAGCATCTTGTAATTACTCTCGCCGGCGACAACATCATGGATGACGAGTGATTTATCGACCAATCGACTCAATATGTCCATTACTTCCCACTGCTCAATTTCGTCGGTGGAACAGACCTGTTCTGCCGCCTCCAAACGCCATCCACCTGCAAATACCGAGAGGCTGGCGAAAAGCGCCTTGTCCTTCGGCTCTAATAGCTCGCAACTCCAGTCTATCGTTGACCGGAGCGTTTGCTGTCGGGGCAGGGCCGCTCGGGAACCGCCCGTAAGAAGTCGGAAGCGATCATTCAGCCGTTGAAGAACTGTCTCCACGGACATCATTCTCAGACGCACAGCTGCAAGCTCAAGTGCGAGCGCGATACCGTCTAATCGATGGCATATCTGGGCAATCGTACTTGCATTTTCCCGGGTAAGTTCAAATTCCGGGTAGACAGAGTTGGCTCGTTCCAGAAATAGTTGGATCGATTCGTACTGTCGTAGGTCTTGGAGTGACTCTATTCCTCGCAAAAAATCGACGTCGGGAAGCGCAAGGGAGGGTACTCGCCAAACTGCCTCGCCCGGAATGGCGAGGGCTTCGCGGCTGGTTGCAAGTATTGTCAGAGACCCGCAGTTCGTCAGCGCGGTCTGAGCAAATTGGGCAACATTTGTGATAAGGTGTTCGCAATTATCCAGTATGAGGAGTAGCTTTTTCGTTCTCAGGTAATCAATGACTGTCTCCGCAAGCGGTCTGCCTGCGTCTTCTCTAACACCTATAGTATTTGCGATTGCGGGAATTAACTGTGCCAGATCGGTAACATTGGCGAGTTCAACAATCCATATCCCGTCTTCAAAATCAGATAACAACTCTCCGGCGATCTGTATGGCTAATCTGGTCTTGCCAATACCGCCGGACCCCACCAGAGTTACAATTCTGTTTGCGGCCAGAATTTGATGCAGTTGGCTAAGGGCTTCGCTTCTGCCGACGAAGGACGTCAGTTGAATTGGGATGTTGTGGCTTCTAAACCCTAAAGAAGTAAGCTGAGGGAAATCACCGGGTATCGCAGGATGATTGAGCTGATATACCTCTTCCGGATATTGTAAGTCTTTTAATCGATGACTGCCCAGATGTTGGAGAGAATAATTGGATGGCAACGATTCCGACACGAGGTCTTTGGTTGCGCCGGACAAAATTATTTGACTGCCGTGGCAAATACTGAGCAATCGGGAGATTCGATTGAGCGGCTGGCCAAAGTAGTCCCCTTTGTGCTCAATGCTGTAGCCACTGTGGATAGCAATGCGCACTTTCAGCGCCCGAGGAATTTGCCACTCCGTTTGAAACAGTTGTTTTTGAACTTCTATTGCAGCATTGATGGCATCAAGTGGATTTGCAAAGCAGGAGCAGAACTGGTCTCCGATGGTCTTAAATATGTAACCGCCATTGGCTTCGAGTACATTGCGAACAGTTTCATCATGTCTGGCTAGCTCCTGACGCATGGCATCAGGATAGAATTCCCAAAGCGCAGTGCTGCCTTCTATATCAGTGAATAAGAATGTAACTTCGCCGGAAGGTAATTTCGTAGCTTGATTCAAGCCCACAACTCCCTAATGCCAGTATGCAATAGCATGATACCGATTAAATTCTACTTGTAGATGTGGAATGGGTAACAATTTCAGTGTTAATCGGATGGATAGAACTGTCTAATAAGCAGATTGAAATGGCTCAGGCAAAAAAAGGGCGCTGAGGTGGTAAACCTCAGCGCAAATAAAGTATCAGGAGTGTTTGGAGATTGCTCTCAGGATTGTTCCTACTGGTACACCTCCAGATAGGGCCTCTTTGTTCTCCCAGGAGAGAGAGAAGTTGGTAAGCGCGATTGGTTGCGGCTATGTTTGTATTATGCAGTGGCTCCATTAACTGTCCATTAATGAAATTTCGTCCTTTCCGACGGGAAGAATCTGGACTTAATGTTGTTGGCAAGCGAGGTCTCGGAGGATAGTTATGCCCATTTGCCTAACTATAGTCAAACTCTGTAGACAGGAAAAGTAACAAAGAAATGCCAGTAGGTCTCCCATACGATAAAGCTCTCAAGGAACTTGAAGACCGGTTGCTTCAACCGGAAGTGCGGCTCTCGCCTGATCTAGTGGCAGATCTATTGGACGACGAATTTGTGGAGTATGGGAGTTCGGGGAAAGTTTACAACAAGCAGCAGATCATCGAATTTCTCAAGACGGATATATTAGAGCCGCCTTCACGCAACTTCATTACAGATTTTAAGGCCAACGAGTTGGCACCCGGCATTGTTCTGGTGACTTTTTGCCTGGTCCGCCAGATGGGGTTAAAGGACCTAACTCTGCACTCTTTGCGAAGTTCGGTGTGGAAAAAGCAAAACGGCGAATGGAAGATGGTCTTCCATCAAGGGACTTTGATTTAGGTCCTCAGCCTAGGAGTATCGAGCCTACCTCCGCCAGATCGACTGCCAAATGAGTATGTTGGAACTCCGATAGTTCTTCTGCAGAATGACTGCCCGAGGTTATGCCAATCACCCAGCCACATCCTGCCAACGTTCCCTCTTCCAAATCTGATGGTGTGTCGCCCACTTTTGCAACTGCTTTGCTGTTATTCACGTCCAGTCGGCTCATGGCTTCAAAAATCATGTCTGGGTAAGGGCGACCTCTAAGTCCCTCACCAGCGGTGATAGTAGTGCCGATGAATGGGCAATTCGTCCACCCCAACCTATTGAGAATGATGTCAGCAGTTTCTCCATCAAAACCGGTATCGAGGGCTATTTTTATTCCCGCGGCATTCAGCTTAACAAAGAGATCATGTGCTCCCAATGTCTCTCTAATTTCTGGGCTGTGAAGGTAATGATTCTGCATCCGCACTTTGAAATCCGCATGAATCTGTTCCACCAGAAGCTCAGTGCGAATTCTGCTTGAGTGACCGCATCTTTCGATCATGGATTCGATCGCGATTGGTTTTGGAATTCCCATGACGGTGTTTATTTCGTCGCGAGTTACTTTGAAGTTGGCATCTTTGAGAGCTTCCTGAAGACACCTGTTTACGGCATCGCCGTCATAAACCGTAGTGCCTGCCATATCGAAGACGACCAGTTCAAGCTTCGCCATAACTACTAGTCCTTTGCATCCTAAATGTCAGAAATCTTTGCAACACGATTTAACAGGTCACGGTACGACGCGAGGTCAGGAACTGACAGCTCGGGAATCTTCGCCATATCATCCCAATGTCTCAGGCGAATCGCGGCGGCGCAGCCCGGGTGGGATTCGAATTCGTGAACTTCTTCTGAAGTGTATGGTCCACCCTGAAGCTTCAAACTGTGCCGGCTAGCCAAGGAGAGACCTTCCAGATAGGCAGTATCAACGGCACAGAGGTATCGCTTGGCATCCACGTGCATTCGAACAGGTTCAGCAACTTCTGGGCCGAACGACTTTAGCAACCACTCGTAGCTTATCCTCTCGTGTGCACTGTCTATGCCCTGCTCGGCTGCATCCTCGCCCAGTTCATGCATGAGATGGCCAATGTCGTGCAGAAGAGCCGCAACAACCAGATTGTCATCGGCACCTGTTTCCGCAGCAAGGTTTGCAGTTTGAAGAGCATGCTCGAGTTGAGTTACGTTTTCGCCAAAATAGGCGCCCTCCCCTCGCGTCTCAAAGAGCTGGAAAACATACTCAGTCGGTGTCAATTCCTCTTCCTCCTGAAGAAGTGGGGATTTTGCCCGGATATGGTTTGTTCACGCCATGCAGAGAGTGCCAGATAACCTGATTGAGAACCGCAGGGTCCGCTCGGTCTATCCCGCTCCAGTCGAGCGCCAGAGATCGTTTGGTCCAATAGAGTTCCTTACCTGTTTGCGATGCTACCGAGGGATTCATATCACCCAACTTAACGACATTAAGCATTGAATTGTAGGGAGTCAGGTCTGGTTTGTTCTGAAAACAGTTGCTCAATGGCGGAGTAAGTGCGTCAAAACGGTTCATAGGATCGAGACCGAGCATAAGCTCGATGGATCGTATCATGGAAACGGTCGTATACATGTTCGAATCGACAAATTTCCTCTTCACGTACGGGCTGATAGCCATGAAGACAGTTCGGTGACCATCAACGTGATCTGGACCAGCCTGGGCATCATCTTCAATAACAAAAATACAGGTGTCTTTCCACTGAGGGCTGTGCGATATTGCTTCAACGACGCGCCCAACTGCAAGATCGTTGTCCGCTACCATAGATTGTGGTTTTGGGTATTTTGGACTGCGGCCTTCTGTGTGATCAGACGGCATCGACATGATCATGAGATTAGGCACGGTGTCTGACTTGCTGAACTTTTGATATTCGTCAATGAAAATGTCGGCGCGTTGTTGATCGCTCTGCAGAAGCGGCCAGTAGACATAATTAGGATGGATATAGGGCTTTAGTCCTCGGACACGCGTGAACACGTGCGCCTGTATTTTGTTGGTTTTGGCAAGTCGATCCTGCCAGACTTCGTTCCAATCCTTCGGCTCGGGCACAAATTTTGCCAGATCATCATCGCAATATTCACCATATACGCGGAGGGATTTGCCTTTCTTCAGAGCGGCGTCCCAGATCATTCCAGCTGAAGAAATACCCAGAACATCGTCCCCGTCATCCGGATAGGTCCGATAGCCGGTATAGAAGTGTTCGAGATAATCGTTTGCGAGAGCCTGAGTTGTCCAGGTATGACCGTCGGCGCTGTTTGTTCCGCTTACGTACCCGTTGTCGAAAAGCGTGAATTGCTTAACTATTGAATGGAGGTTGGGTGTGACCCTCTCGCCCAGACCACAAAGTTCAGGGGCACCGTTTGCACCAGGAATATCCCCGAAAACTTCGTCGTAGGTACGATTCTCTTTTATGATGTAGACAACGTGCTTGATCGCTCCCTGATAGACGGCGAGGTTGGGATTCAGCGCGGTGCGGTCGCGATTCCATCCATCATTTTCTGCAACCAGTTTGGTGGTTTCTGACAGTGGAGTACCGAGCGGAATAATACTTACAGTGCCTTCGAAATCGTGTGCATTGTGTCTGGCGGCTTTGCGTGTGGAACCATTGCCCTTAGTGTTCAGGACGTAAGCGAAATCGCCTGCTGGAGATATCTGCATCTGAATAGGATAGTATCCAGCCGGTCGGAAACCTTTGGTTTGGCCATTAGTAATATCCAATTCGCAAATTGCGTTGTCACCGCCGTTACAGCAATACAGGGTGTTGTCGCGAATCACCAGGCTATTCGGCATTGAACCGAAGAGATTCATTTTGCCCCACTTGATGGGGATTGTTCTCTTCACTGATTTGGTGTCCAGATCGATCTCGGTGATACTATCGCTGGCGGTGTTGGCGACATAGGCCGAACTGCCCCTGATGGCAATGGATGTTGGGTGGAGACCGGTATCTATATTTTTGACTGTGCCATCAGTGAGATTGATCAGGCTGACGGTTCCAGAGGAGCCAACGCCGCGAGGATCGGTCACAAGCATTGCATTTAGTGACTCCCCGGTTAGATCGCCTTCTCTTGCAATTCGGCCGCCCCAGTTGCTAACGACAAGGCTCTTTTCGTCTTCGGATAGTTTGACTTCGAAAGGTAGATTCTCAACTTTGAATTCTCGAACTACTTTGCCCGCCGCCAGATCAATATCCACTGCACAGTTACGATCCATCGAAGCGGCAAAAAGGTGGGAATCGTCTTTAGTGATTGCTAGTCCGCCGGAACGCGGATTGTCCTTGAATCCCTCAGGAGCAATAGATAATCGGCGCACTTGTGTCAGTTTGTTTTCCGCAAGAAGGTACTCGTTTATTTGACCATCCGCGGCTGACACAAATAGTCGAGAGCCATCATGGTTCCAAATTGCGCCTCGATAGCCCCCGTTTCCCTTCATTGGGATCGAACTGAGGACACCTTTCGTGACGGTATCCAATAGAAAAATCTTACTCTCAGCAACGACTGCGAGCAGTTTGCCATCGGATGTAAGTGCGGATTCAATCACGCGACTGTCGAATGGGATGGATCCAGCTTCGATGCGTTGGTAGGACGAGACTATGTAGGATCCATCCTCTTGTTTGCCAATATGAGGGTTAGTTTTTTGAATCGCTAAACCCACAGAAACCGATCCGAACAAGAGTGTTCCAAAAATCCATTTCGACTTTGAAATTCGCATAGTGTGCTTACCTTTCGACTCTGTTACGTGCCTAAGACTGAGTTAATGACCTGCTCTGCCACACCAAATGAAAGTGTCATGCCAGCCCCGCCTAGGCCTGTTGTTATCACGGCGTTCCCGGACGGTCGCCCCACAAAGTATTGGTCGGTAGGGTGTTTGCAATATATTCCCTGCCAGCGCGACGCAATGCTATTTGGCGGCAGTTTTAAGAATGTGTTGAGATAGTTCAAAATCAGCTGATCGATCTCTTCCGAACTAAAAGGACCAAATTCATCGTAGTCGTGCGAGTCGCCGATGGTAATTTCGCCCGAACCGTGCTGACTTGCCATCACGTGAATGCCATATTTGTCGAACCACGGCGTATCGCTTGAGACGCGCACTCTCAACGTTTGCAGACTTGGACAACTCTCAAATGAATGGTAATGGCGCAAAGTCAATCCGGCCGCAAGCATGGGACCGATGTGCACGTCTGGAAGCGGGGAGGTTCGCAGCATCTGCAGGCGTGTTCGGTACAGCCCCGCGGCATGGAATGCCTCAGGAAAGAGTGTTAAGAAGTCGTCACCTGTACATACCCAAATCCTGTTCGCCCGCCGACTTCCGAGTGATGTTACTGCAATATTCTCCCAAAAATTTAGGATCTGCTCGCCGAACGAGAACTCAACCCCGAAGATCTCGTGAAGATAGGCTGGAAGACTACCAACAGCTTCGCGTGGATCGATGCAAACTTCGCTTGTGCTCCACATTGCTCCCAACAACCCGAATTGAACGACTACGCTGCTCCTAGATGCCACTTCCTGCGGATTGAGCATAACAGCAGCCTCGGGAATACCGGCAGACATCCCGACAAATTCTTCCAAAACTGCCAATTCATCCGACTGATAGGCGAGATGTAGAGAACCTGATTTCGCATGCCATATTCCACTTCGTGTAGCCACGTCTAACCATATATCTCGACTTCTCAGTGCGAGATCACGGTTGGGACCGATAGATTGACCTATGGGCCAAATCATTCCAAAGTTGCGAACAGAAGCCCCGATTGCTATTGGGGTTCGTTCGCATACGAGTACTTTCCTGCCGAGCTTGCCAAGATGAAATGCGTGCGCAAGGCCGATTATTCCAGCGCCAACTACGATATCATCGTAAACGGTATCTGTGACCAACATTGCAATCAGCTCTTTTCGGCGGCAGTAGCTTTGCGCTGCATGATAAAGTAGGCGAGGGCCGCCACTAAACTAAACCCGGCAACACCGGTAAGCACCAGAAAAGCGGTACTCCATCCCTGTTTTTCGGCAATAGATCCGATACCTTTCCCCGCGAAGATCGCACCCAGATATCCGACTCCGTCGATCCATCCACACGCGGTAGCGCTCCCCTTTTTGCCACCAAAATCGAGGGAAATTGCGCCAGCGAGGAATGAATAGGGTCCCAACAAGAGAAAAGCAATTGCGCCTAGAACTGTCAGGGCAAAAAGCGGAGCCCCAGTAAAACTACCTTTTGAAAGCACCAGCAGTGCGGGAATGGAGAGAATAATTCCAAGCAGAATGATGAGCGCACGACCTGTTTTGCCCAGCTTATCGCTCACCAGGCCAGCAATGATCGTGGAGACTCCCCCGAAAAAGGGGAAGAGAGCACTCGCGCGACCTGCATCCCCTTTGCTCATCTTGACGACTTCTGTAAGGTATTGAGGTATCCATGTATTGAAAGTATCCCGCAAGAGAGTAAATCCTAAGGAAAGACCACAAACAATCCAGAACATCGGATTTTTCATGAGTGGGACGAGAATCTCCATCAATCCCGAAGTCTCTGCGGAGTTACCTGCTTCGGCATATGCATTGGCAGGATTGACCTCAGGCTCAGGCTCCCCCACTTCCGAAGGAGTCTCTTTCAGTAGGAATAAACTCAAAGTGAAAATGGCCGCCATGACGGCGCCAGACGTAATGAACAACCCCCGCCAACCCATTCCTGCGACTACTAACTGCCCTAGGAAAAGGCGCGATAAGGAGTCACCAATTAAGAAACTGAGGCTGACAATTCCCATAACCGTGCCGTAAACAGAATAGGAGAACCATCTTGAGGAAATCTTAACCATTCCAACCCAGCCCGCGGATTGAACGGCCCGATTCAGCGACCAAACAATGGTGAAGATGGGTAACCCGCCGAGCGCAAAAATGATGGAACAGAGAGCTGCCCCTATCATTCCGGTGAGGAACATCGTCCTGCCACCTACTCGGTCGGCAAGAGATCCACTTACAAATTTTCCAAAGGCATAAAAGAGTGTCGCGAGGGATACAATACCGCCGATCGTAGTTTTCGTAACTCCCTGCTTGCCGAACTCTTCGATAAGGAGGGGTGTCGCGATGGAGAGATTGGACCGGCAGAGATAGTAGCCAGAATAACCAACCAGCAACAGGCCTATGAGTAGTATTTGTTGTTTCGAAAATACTGGCTTTGGCGTCGGGTCGGTGTCTGAACTCATAGTTCCCCCAAGGGTGTTTTTGGTATGGCACATCTTAGTAAACGTAGATTACATCGTGAACGAGACTTACTAATGCGAATATTATGACGAACGATACAGGTATATGTGTATCCTGTGGATTGCCTAAATTTTATTGTGGTACATTGATGTTGGACAGGCATTAACGGTATGTTAAGGAACAGTTAAAAAGTCCGATACGGCTCCATTCTTGACCTAGTTACGTCAGTATTTGGAAAATATCAATGACTGAAGCAGCCTTAGCAGGCATCCATATTCAGGGAGAACATACATGAACAGGGTTCGATTAATTACAGGTGGTCTCATTGCTGCGGTAACACTCTCCGTCTGTGTCGCAATTGCACAGGTATCTGCAGACGCTAAAAAGCAAATCAATACAGCTTATGCAGCTATTAATGCAGGTATGGCGAAAAAAGACATTGGGGCAGTGGTCAAATACTTCACTCCGGACTACCAAGATATCGATAGTGGCAAGACCACCAATCTTGCTACATGGAAGAGTTCTACTGAGCAGTTATTTAAACAATCGAAGTCCATCAAGGAGACTTATAAACCCACAGAATTCAAGATGTCCGGTAAGGACGTTGTAGTCACATCAAAAGTCACTATTGACATCGAGACCATTGTTGGACCAGACAAGAAATCTCATAAGATGACAGGCTCTGCTACTTCAAAAGACACATGGACACAAGTCAAGACAGACTGGAAATGTAAAAAATCGGAAACTCTATCACAGAAATTTGCGATTGACGGTACCCCCTTAACTCCATAGTCAAGTTTAGACATCACCAAGATGGAGGGCACCAACTATTTTGCCTTTGACATCTACTTGAACGGTTCCAAATCTTAGAATACGAACGGCACTGGAAGTTCTAAGTGCCGTTCGTACTCTCAAAATCCTCGCCCTAAAGTCGATCGAATCTATTTTCCCAACCGACAAGAAGCGGCCATGTTGATCCAATAGTCCTACCAATAGAT
The DNA here is from genome assembly GCA_903886985.1 of uncultured Chthonomonas sp. Taxonomy (GTDB): domain Bacteria; phylum Armatimonadota; class Chthonomonadetes; order Chthonomonadales; family CAJBBX01; genus CAISOI01. Next base: position 1,076 of record CAISOI010000089.1, on the reverse strand, counting down.
GTTTCAGCTGCTTAGCGGGAGTTAGGGTGATCTCTTTGTACCTAAGCTGTTCCTGTAGAGAAGTTAGGCCATTCTCTTTCGGCTTTGCACTACCAATGACAACCCCTAGATGACCATTATCGATTTCAGCATAGTAAGCAGAAGTTCCGAGAGTGGTTGATATGAACTTCAGAATATGAGGTGGAACCATCTCGGCCTGCCCCATCCAGGTGCCTGCAAATCGTAGTTTTTCCATCGGAAGTTCAAAAAGCTCAGATGTGTCGAATAGCCGGTTAAACTGAAGTATCTGTCGCTCGCGATTTTGCGTATTTATGCTCGTTCTGAGACCAAATGGCACCAGCGCATTAATAGTCTTCATTTCAGGCACATTGTGATAAAGGGACGTTATCCTGTCGATCTCAGAATTGCGCTGTAATGCGAGGATGGCGTCTGGACGAATGGTCTCGATAAGAGATTGATTTAGATTTACTGCATTAGCTCCTCGCAGAAAGTCACTGGAGGCGATCACCACTGTCTTGGAGGGAATTGATCGTGAAACGTTAACCAATTGGTTCACTTGAGAAACATAGAGCGCGGGGTTGTACGATACGGAAACATTGCCCGCGAAACAGACTTCATCTGGCTTTATCTGTGTCAATGAACTTTGATCGGCTTGGATGCGTCCCGTCGCCATGCAACAAATTGGTCCGATCTCAGCGGTCGCAGGGTCCGCGTCGACGATAGAGATAGTTTCCCCATAGTTCAATGCTGCTTTGGCAATATCACGTGCCAACAGGAACTTACCAGAGTTTGAAGTGCCAAGAATGAGTATAACGCCTTCAACTTTTGATAACTCTTGAACGATCGTTTCCCACTCTGGGAATTCGCTGGAAAACATATTTACATCTGATGCCAAAGGATTAACCTCACCCTGCAAAGAGGAGCTATGTAGACGGACCCATTAATGCGTGATATTCTTTACAAATCCATTTACAAGTTGGGACTATGCAAAGGCGCCGTCGAACAACAGTAATTGTCACATTGTCCATCTTGGCGATCGTGTCCGTAAGCGGTTTACTTATTACGAATAAGGAGAT
>CAISOI010000088.1 GCA_903886985.1 uncultured Chthonomonas sp. | reverse complement strand
TGTGTAGCTCGACCGATAAAGGTCGTTAGCTGTTCCGGCAGGTTATTTGGAGTAACGTCCAGCGAATGGAGTGGTGGAAATGTACCAGGAATATCAGGATGTACTATCTGAAATAGTCGTTCAGGTCTATTAAGATCGCGCAACCGATGATATTTAAGATCGATAAAGGCGACATGTGCAGGCAAATTATCCGAAACATGTGCCCAAAACGCTTCTGAAACCAAAATCTGCCCACCATGAGCAACCTTGAGGATACGGTCGTTGCGAGATAATGCCAGTCCGAAGTAATCACCGTTTCTAAGTTGTGCCTCGCCAATGTGCAGGGACATACGCACTTTTATGGGATGTGCGCCATTAGAAATCCAGTCAAATTTTGAGAGTTTTGCCTGCGCACTTACCGCAGCGGAAAGTGCCTGATCTGCATTTGCGAACGCAACGAGGAAAGAGTCTCCTAGAGCCTTAAAGATGTATCCAGAGTTGTCTTCCATCGTTTGCAACATGATCAAGTCGTGGCATTCCAACGCCCGCAGCATCAAGTCTTGATCGTTCTCAAACCCCTGCGTGCTTCCCGCAATATCAGTAAAGAGAAAGGCAACAGTCCCTGATGGAAAGTCCATCTATTGACCCCTAGCTAGAATGTACAAACTGACCCAGCTGATTCACGAATTCGTATACTAATCAAATTATGACATTGTGCTTGAGAAAAGGATGCCATCTGAGTGTGAAGGATGTCACTTGAATTACATGAAATGAAGCACCTTGAAGCAGAAGCACTGCAATCATATCTTTGATTTCAAGAATCTGGCCCCTTCGCAAAACACGAAAGGACCAGAAATGCAAGTAACACTATTGGTAAAACGAAGTTAATGTTACGGAACAGGCGAAGCCACTGAGGCCCCACCAGACCCCGTTAGCGTGATCACAATTTGGTGACCAACACCCAATTGTGGGTTTGGAGTCAAAGTGAAAGTATCATAGGTTTCTGTGGACGTAGCCTTTGTAGGTGTAAAACTGTGAGAAGCCTCATAAACTCCGTTACCACTCACGGCGTAAGCAGGATAAGGATTTCCATCAACCGTGTATGACAAAGTCATATTCGGCGGGTTACCGCCATAACTCCCTGTAGCGGTTATATCAACAGTTGCACCATTGTTTGCAACACTAATACCTTGCGGCACACAATTGCCGGTGGTTTCAGCACCGACAACTGGGAAATGATCGGTTCCATCTTCATCTTCATCTTCCATAGACATTTTATCTCTCCATTCGATATCTGAAGTGCGTAACTAACAAACTGTTGCTGCGATCTACTTCCATCAGTTCCAGTAACTAAACCGTTGCCTCCAAAAGTCCGAAATAGGAGGATGTGGGTTATAGAACTGAAACGTGGCACTATCGGTATCGATAGGCGTTATAGAAATGGAGATGGAAGCGTTGCCGTAATTTGGCTTTGGAATTGGAAGCCCGTCAGGATCTGTAGCGGTGACGGAAACATTTGTGACGTTGGTAGAGTTCACGGTAACACTTAAGTTTACGTCTAGTGTTTGCCCAGCGTTCACCATGCTATTCGCCACACTATAGGTGGCGCCGGTACTAACGTGAATGTAAGGTGAAGCACCGGGATTGTTCGGGTCCGTCGTGGTACACGGAGTGCTCGAGGAATTCTTCATAGAAACTCTGAAGGTAGTGGTTCCCGGTGCATACATCAATCCCGCGTTAGTACCAAAACTAATCGGAGTGCATACACCCGTATAGATTGTCGAATTATTCAATGACTTCGTTGACGACGCACCTATATTCAGTGCAAGCAAAAGAATTGGAAGTGCAATAAGTGGCTTCTTGGACGATAATTTCGCTCTCAATGTGATCTCCCTAACGGAATTTGACTGATAATTGCTTATAGTTCACGAATGGCTAATATGCCATTTTCGTTATTTCGGTGCAGCATTAAAGATCGCCCCTCGCATCATCAGTGCGATGGATTAAACGTGAGATAAACTAACTGAAAACAAATCAACAGGATTTATATTTCAATAGCAAATTAACTATCAAAAATACACTGCCGTCTATCGCGTTAACATTACCACGACGTCTAATTCTGACATACACAAGCCATTATTCCAACATGTGTCGAAATTGCCCTGGTTCTCGCCTTCACGCAATTCAGCAAGTTGCTCTTCAAATTCTTCGAGTACCTTTGGTGAGATTTTGACACCTGTATCCGTCTGCAACTGGACAGCAAACGCGAAACACCGAATTGAGGAATCCGTATTGCCAAGTGTCTTAAATAACCAAGCAATATAATAGACTGTATACACTATCCAATTCTTGGAATTCATAGCGCCAAAAATATCAAACGCCTCGGTGAGATAGTTCTTCGCATCTGTTAAATTTCCTATCAATATTGAATATATTCCCAAATTATTGAGAGTATTACCCAAACTCACTGGCTCACCAAGCTTCCGCTGTAGAGTAAGTGCTTCCAAGAGCACAGCCCGCACAGCCTCTAACTGTCTTTGGGCGATCATAATTCCGCCAATATTGCTGAGCGTAATAGAGAGTTCGGAAGACTTTCCTATTGCTCTGTAGACGTCTGCACTTCTCTGATAGTAAGAAATTGCCTGTTCGATATCGCCCAATAGCCAATGGGCGTAGCCGATGTTATTAAGTGTTCCCGCAATACCTGCTCTATCCTCTAGGCTCACTCGTATTTCATAGCACTCCAAAAATAGTCGTAGAGAAATATCAAATTCGCCAATTTGCGAACAGATGTTTCCTGCGGCGTTTAGTGCCCGGGACAGAACTATGGGGTCTATATCCCTTCCGTGTTCCACCGCCTCCTGAAGCCACGCACGACCTTCACTAAGATAACCCCGGATCAGCCAGAATCTATGAATAGCAGCAGCAATTCGCAACTTGAAATCGCCCTCGTTCGAAAACGCAAGCGCCGATCTGATATTGTCATAGTCTTGCTCGATCAGATCGAGG
>CAISOI010000087.1 GCA_903886985.1 uncultured Chthonomonas sp. | reverse complement strand
TGCAAATTGCCACTCGCCTTGGACGCCATTGCTCGCTAATTTGTACGGCCTCACGTTCTTTTAGATTGGGATTTGCCTTCAGACTGGCGAGAGCTTTCAAAATGCCAAGATCGGAACCGGGAAAAGCATCTGGCCATGACATAGCCCGCATGGCGATATATTGCGCGGTCCATTCGCCAATACCGGGAAGCGATTTCAACTTCAAAATTACCTCGGCTGGATCTCCGAGTGGAGATAAGTTGATGGTGCCGTCTGCCACTGCTCGCGAAATGCCAATAATAGTCTGAGCACGTTTCGACACAATTCCCAAAGAAGCGATTTCATCAATAGTTGCTTCGGCGAGGCGATGCGGTTCGGGAGCAATGTGCGTTAAACCCATAATCCCCGTCTCAAATGGTTCGCCAAAGCGACCGACCACTCTGCCCGAAATTGTCGTCGCTGCCTTAACAGTAATCTGCTGCCCGAGAATGGCGCGGATCGCCATGTCGTAGCCGTCCATTGCGCCGGGTAATCGCAGCCCGGGGTTTTTGGATGCTAGATCTCCGAGATGCGATGAAATCGTTTCCGGGTCTGCATTCAGATCAAACTGGCGTTTTATGTCGGAAATAACTTGTCGAACCACGCGTGTCAGTCCGGATGAAATTTCGACTGCCAATGCGTTGCGATCTGGAACCTGTCGTACCGAAATCCATCCCTTATGTTCGCCGTACCTGACTGTGCGTTTATACGCACCGTCTTGAACGACTTCAACACCATTCATGACGCGCCCCGCAAGGAAACGGAGCATACCATCCCAATCATACGGAGGGCGATAAGCCAGCTCAAATCGCATTACCTCCGCACTTACGTTCATCCCATCAATGTCTGAGTTTCCCCTACTGCGTTTCTGTTTGCGGATTGCAGATGGATTCAGTCGGTAACGTTCTTGAAACAATGCGTTAAAACGTCGCAAGCTCTTAAAGCCTGAGGCAAATGCAATTTCTGATATTGGCAAATAGGTATCGGTTAACAGCCGTTTGGCGAAGAGGAGACGATAGGTCTGAGACAATTCCACCGGGGTGACGCCAAATTCGTCGTGAATGATGCGGCGCAAATGGCGATCAGAGATATGAAGTCGGTTTGCAATCTCTTCCAAACTATCCTCACTGCGGTTGCCATCTTCGATCATGCTCGCGACGGTTGCAGCAAGGCGCGAGCTCGAATCCACCGGACTGGTTCCGGGTGCGAGTTCTGGTCGGCATCTCAAACAGGGGCGATAGCCAGCACGCTCAGCGGCAGCCGCGTTTTTGTAGAAAGTGCAGTTTTCGATTTTGGGAGTTTTCGCTGTGCAAACGGGTCTGCAATAGATGCCGGTCGAGGAGACTCCCACAAATAGGCGACCATCGAATCGGCGGTCGTGAGCAGTTAGTGCTTTGTAACAGTTGTCGTGATTCCATTCCATGCTCACAGTATACGTCGTCAGTTGCGCCTATACTCGCCGTTTTCGGACATGGAATGTGAATAGCCAAAAAAATTCCGCCCAATGTGGGCGGAATCTTCAACTTCTATTTTGTAAGCGTATATTTCCTGATAATGTCGTGCGCGATATCCACTGGATACCAGCCCTCAACATCCACGGTTTTGTCTTCGAGATCTTTGTAGACCTCAAAAAAGTGGACGATCTCCTTGCGGCGGTGTTCGCTGATGTCCGTCAATCGACGCACCTGTTCATAACGCGGATCATTTGCAAACACGCAAAGCACTTTGTCATCCGGGCCCTTATCGTCGTACATTTTCAGGACGCCAACGGGACGCGCATTTACCACCGTTCCCATTGGGATGGGGTGGTTACAAAGTACAAGTGCGTCAATTGCGTCGCCATCCAGATAGAGCGTATTCGGAATAAACCCATAGTTGTATGGATAATAGAGCGGCGAGAAGAGTGTTCGGTCGAGCTTGAACACACCCCATCGCGTATCATATTCCATTTTTTGTGAGCTGCCCTGAGGAATCTCGATAACGACATTCACTTCGAAAGGAGAATTGTCGCCGACCGGTAACTCATGTAATTTCATCGTTAATCTCTTTGCGTTTGCGCTATTCTATGTCGGCATTCGTAGGTGAAACAAAGGCTGGATCTGGCATTCCTTCATTGCTGTCAAAGTTGAATGGTCGTTTGGTGCTTTTGACAGCGAATTCAATCAATCCCTTGAAGAGCGGATGTGCTCGGTTAGGTCTCGATTTAAATTCTGGATGGAACTGTGTAGCAATAAAGAATGGGTGCGAGGGAATCTCGATCATTTCGACCAGACGATAATCTGGAGAAATTCCCGAGCAGCGCATGCCCTTTTGCTCCAACAACTCTCGATACTCATTGTTGACTTCGAAGCGATGTCGATGGCGCTCGAAAACGTGCGTCGTTCCATACAGGCGCTCCGCCAATGAGTTCGAAACGAGCTGGCAACGATAATCGCCAAGTCGCATTGTCGCGCCCTTGTCTTGAATATCTTTCTGCTCCGGAAGAATATGAATGACCGGGTGCGGCGAGTCCGGCATACACTCTTCGGTGTGAGCATCCTTTAGATTGCAGACGTTTCGGGCATACTCGATGACCGCCATCTGCATCCCATAACAGAGACCCAGATACGGAATTT
>CAISOI010000086.1 GCA_903886985.1 uncultured Chthonomonas sp. | reverse complement strand
GCGGATGCGTTAAAAGGCAGTGGGATCGAAGTAATAGTCATGAAACTTGGATAGTCAATTGCCAAACACCGACATAGTTTAAGCAACGGTAAGTCTGTGAATTATGATTGGTAAATCTTTAGCTTCAAACGGGGAGCCACAAATGGTGCAAATGCCTCCAAGTCTAGATGATATTAGGAAACATAGGAAACCACTAAAAAATGTTAATGACGAAGTGATGTCGTCAATAAAGCCTTTGGATCGTCTGGCTATGATTATTACTGAGCGCGTTGGAACGATGGGGTTTTTCCTTGCGATCTTTACATGGACAATCTTATGGTGTAGCTATAACATTATTGCTACTGAATTGCCGGGCCTGCACTGGAAAGCATTTGATCCGTTCCCTGCATTCGTTGCTTACCTTCTTATGAGCAATGTATTACAGATCATGTTGATGCCGCTCATTATGGTGGGACAAAACTTGCAGGGATTGCATTCCGAAAAACGGGCTCAGAGCGACTTCGAGGTCAACGTCAAAGCGGAAAGAGAGATCGAAATCATTTTGCATCATCTGGAATTCCAGAACTCTGTGCTCATAAAGATGCTTGAAAAGCTCGGCATTAGCCAAGAAGATGCTGTTGCTCAAGTGACGTCTGAAAAGGTACTAAGAGGACTGTCCTAACGTCATACCCTCGCCCCCCTACCAAAAAGATAATCTTTTGGTGGGGGTTTACTTCAAATAACTGTGCTCATAACCACGATGACCAAATTACCTCTGTCAAAGACCAGTTTATTAATAAACCCAACCTTGTTAATTAGTAATTGTAGCAATTAGCACATAATTTGAACCTTCAATACGACGCTCTTGCCACCTGTAAAAGCACGTTGTGTAACGTAATTGCCACATCGGACATTATGTTTTTTAACACCTCTGCGAGAGATTGTCGACAAGTTACCTATGCAAGAGTAGACCGTCTGAGTTTACAGTAGAGACATAAGGAGCATTACATTGAAGTACCTTACAGTTTTAGCGTTGATCATTATGAGCTCAACACGCGCAAATGCATACATCGACGCAGGTACCGGCAGTTACATTTTGCAGATGGGTATGGCTGGCATTCTGGCTGTCGGATATGCTCTCAAGTTAAACTGGAAGAAGTTGGTAGCTTTCACCTCAAGTCTTGGCAAGAAATCTCACCAGTAAGCATACGATCTATGACAGGTACAACTGACGCGGGATCCTTTAGAGATCCTGCAGGTTTTGTATTTCGCAGATCAGGCGTGATCTATCGGCAAGTACAATTCATTGCAAAGTCGAACTACGATTTATTGATGTCTTCCGGGCTCTATAACGAACTTGCGGAAAAGCAAATGCTGGTTCCTCACGTTGAGTGCGAGGATATTGACGGGCTATTTCCGAACTATTACCGGATCATTAAGCCACAGCGTATTCCATTTATCTCCTACCCCCACGAATGGTGCTTCAGCCAGCTAAAAGACGCTGCTCTCCTCACATTGAATATTCAGAAAATGGCTATTGCTTACGGGCAGACACTCAAGGACGCCTCAGCATATAACATTCAATTCTTGAATGGCAAACCGATTCATATAGATACTCTTTCCTTTGAAAAGTATGAATCTGGAAGTCCTTGGGCAGCTTACAGGCAGTTCTGTCAACACTTTTTAGGACCACTTGCTTTGATGAGCCGTGTCGATGTACGACTAAGTCAATTGTTCCGGGTCTATCTTGATGGAATTCCTCTTGACCTTGTAAGCATCCTTTTGCCCACTGCGACCAAATTCAAATTTGGCTTGCTAACTCACATTCACTTGCATAGTAAATCTCAAAAAAAGTACGAGAAGACTACTGATAGTCCTGTGAATCATCGTCCCTTACCTGCAAATGCGATGTTAGGTCTCATAGACAGTTTGGAGAGTACGATCTTGGGTCTCACGTGGACCCCTGCTGGAACCGAATGGGGCGATTACTATGAGGGAACAAATTACAGCAACAGAGCCATGGATGGGAAGATTACGATCGTAAACGATTTTATAGACAGAGTCGATCCGAAACCTTCTAGCCTGTGGGACATTGGGGCAAATCGAGGCGTTTTCAGTAGGTTGGCAAGTTCACGCGGCATATCCACAGTTGCATGGGACATAGACCCCGTTGCAGTTGAAAAGAACTACATTGAGTTGAGAGCAAAGAATCAACTTAGCCTGCTACCTCTGTTACAAGATTTAACCAATCCCAGTCCAAACATGGGTTGGTCCTTAGAGGAACGCAAGTCAATGTTGGCTCGAGGTCCTGCGGATGTAGTTCTCGCTCTGGCACTCATACATCACATGTGTATTGGAAACAACGTGCCTCTGACAATGGTGGCTGAGTTTTGCTTACAGTCAGGAAAGTGGTTGATCATTGAGTTTGTTCCTAAGACTGACTCTCAGGTTGCCTTGCTCCTCGCAACTCGGGAAGATATTTTCCCGGATTACACCGTGACCGGATTCGAGACAGCATTTAGTAAGTACTTTGAAATAATCCACAAGCAAAACGTGCAGGAGAGCGAACGCTTTATTTACCTCATGAAAGGAAGATAACCCGCCAATTTGAGAACTAAGCAGAAGCATCAATGTCTTGCCGCAACAAATATCAAAACACGGAAATAATCATGCCCAAGAGCTCAGAGCAAACTGCCGCTGATTCAAATGTTGACACTCATTCTGTAAGAATTGGGCGATTTCCTATCACATTCCACCCTATACTATTCGCAATCTATCCATTGATTCTCTTGTACTCAAAGAATCTCACTCAGATTGAGTTTCATGACATTGTTCGCCCGATCACATATTCCGTCGTAGCGACAGGTGTTATTTGGTTGGTAGTTTGGGCATTTACGAAACATGTGCGTAAGTCTGCAATAGAAGCCTCAGTCGCGGTTATCCTATTCTTCTTTTACGGGCATCTCCAGACTCTTTTATCAGGTTCAACGCATTGGTTGGCTGGTCCAGTGTGTCTAATGGGTTTGGCCGCAATCACTTACATAATCATAAGAACGTCCAAGCCTCTTCTCGAAATGACTAAGTTGCTCAATGTGTTGTCAATTGGACTGCTTATCCCCTCAATATGGACCATTGTCACTTACCGACCTATTCAGATCGCAACGTCAATTCAGGCTCCCGTGACATCTGCAAGTCATGATATCGTTCATATTGTATCTACACGTAGAATTGTGCCTATCAGCCACGAGCAGGCAGCTAAACTACCTGACATTTACTACATCATTTTGGATGCGT
>CAISOI010000085.1 GCA_903886985.1 uncultured Chthonomonas sp. | reverse complement strand
TGCCCACCCCCGCCGCCACTGTTCCCTACACGTCCCCAATTTCCCTCGTGCCCGCCCGACCCTCCGTATTCGCCTCAGGGGCCCTCATTGCCAATAATTGTCAACATAGGTGGGCTTTGTTGGTATAACATTTGCGTCGGCCCGTGCAAAGAAACAGTAACTACGAGGACATGCAAGTATCAGCAAGATGTAGTTAAAGTCATTTGTTTCGGACTGGGTGAGATAGGGCATTCCACAAAAACTACTCCCTATCCGGGGCAGTCGTGCTAGGGGTCTATCGAATGAAGCAGCTAGGGAGCATTATTGGCATAACGTTGCTGATTTTAGCATGTAAGAGGGATTTTAATGCTGAAGCAGGGAATGTTTCAAAATCTTTGCCAATGAGTGAGACTGAGCTAGAAAACCGATTAGGGAAGCCCGAGGAGAAGTTCGCCGCAACGAAATCTCCTGTGGTCGTGTATTTGTATGATAGATCTGGCTGGCAGTGGACTTTCTGGGTTCATGGTGGAGCTGTACGAAACGGAATTGGGGTCAAAGGTAAGTATATTGATATTCCGTCTGTGCGCAAAATAATCGGAGATGCCCCACAGCTCGATTCAAATGTAATCCAGAAGATGTGTGATGATGCGCGTTTGCATGGACTGTTGTAATCCGTTTGGCAGCGTTGGGGGCGTGCTTATAATCGAATGGCGGTCGCGTCCCTGATGCCCAAGACACGTCCACGATGGAATTGACAGATTGCATCGAGACACAGCTAGATCAACAATCTGATGTCCATTCGCTGGGTTCAGTAGCTCGATTACCGCGTACCGTGTAATGGTTGCCTTCTCATCTGCTAGTGTGTAGCAACTGAAATGTATGCTGAACTATGCTCCTTCCATCTTAGTTCATCTCGAAATACTTCCGATTAGCTGACGAGTGCAGAATTGCAGAATAAGCGGACAGCCATCGCGCGTAAAGCGGACACCTGCGCGTTCCGCTCCAAAGCGATCAGGTTTCCGGCTGAAAGCGATCAAGTTTTTTGAGGTGCTTTTCGCGTTTCCCTGACCCGGTATTCCAATGATGATGGATGCCAAGGAGACGTCCAGCCACTCACGCAATGATTGGTTACTACACGCCCGAACGAAGATGTACTGCAAAAGTTGCGCATTCTCGCGAAAGCGGACGCGAGTTGCGTTTTAAGCGGACAGTGTTTGCGCGGAAAGCGGACGGCATTTGCGTTTTAAGCGGACACGAATTGCGGAATAAGCGGACACCGATGGCGCTGTGTTAAAGCGCTTGAGTCGATGTCCTAAGATTTTTCTCAATTAGTGGTTTTCTGACGGGTCGATGATACCGGTGCTAGCGATGCCTTTTGCCTCTCGCATGGACTCTCCTCTGATGTCCAATCGGTATGCGTTGTGAACGAGTCGGTCTAGGATCGCATCGGCAAGGGTGGGATCTCCGATGGCTTGGTGCCAAAGTTCGACCGGGAGCTGGGAAGCGATCATGGTGGATTTGTTGTCGTAGCGATCATCCAAGATTTCAAGCAAATCTCGACGATGTGCGTCCTGGAGCGGAGCGATGAGCCAGTCGTCCAGCATGATTGCGTATTCCAATCGAAAGCGAACAGTGATTCCAATTGAAAGCGGACAGAAATTCAAATTTGTAACGCGGTCTGTCGTTGAGAGGCCCGTATCTGACAATCCTGCGTCCAGGCTGAGCGCATACCTAACGCCTTGTTTTTAGGACGTTAATGGCACCTTGCATTTATTACAGTGGAATTGGACTGCTAAGCCGAGTCACGCCGCCGCTCCTCAGGGTCGATTCGAAGAACGTGCCTAATGTCTATGATTCGGTCAGTAACCGCATCGCAGTTTATGACCAATCTCAAAAGTTAGAAACTCATCTAGTACGGCACGCCAGTGAAATATCACTGCAAGAAAGCAGTCTTCTTGCTCGGCTGAATCAGACTCTCCAGCGGAATCCCCAGGCCTTCGTGTAGCCGCCTGATCATGTTTAGACTCAACTGG
>CAISOI010000084.1 GCA_903886985.1 uncultured Chthonomonas sp. | reverse complement strand
GGTTGACGATGGGAGTGGTTGGTTTAGGGGGTATCGGAAGAGAAGTGGCTCGGCGCGCCAAGGCGATGGGCATGCGTGTCATCGCTGTGGACATCGAACCAATCTATCCGGAGCAAGTACCCATGGTCGATAAAATCGATCTTTTGCAGATTGGTTTTAAGGACTTGCTGAAAAGCGCCGATGTCGTGGTTTGTTGTGTACCCTCCACCCCGAAGTCGCGAGGGATGTTTGGAGCAGCCGAATTCGATCTTATGAAGCCGAACACTTATTTCATCAATGTTTCTCGCGGGAAATGCGTTCAGACCCCCGCGCTTGTTTCGGCGCTGAAGAATAATAAGCTTGCGGGGGCAGGTCTGGATGTTACAGATCCTGAGCCTCTCCCTGCGAATCACCCTCTATGGGATATTCCTAATGTTGTCATCACTCCGCACATTGCAGGGCAATCCCAATTCGCAGTTGTCAGAACTTCAGGTGTGTTCGTTGAGAATGTAAAACGATATGTTCTAGGGTTGCCGTTAGTAAATGTTGTCGACAAAGTCAAGGGGTATTAATGAACAGGGGAGCAACAAAAGCCAGCGATTTAAATTCGCTGGCTCCATATTGTATTTCAGATGTGTGAGAAAGGTTAACGTCGGTTTGAGTTTCCGCCGCCACCCGGATTGCCAGATCCGCCGCCACCTGGGTTGCCGAAGGAACCGCCGGAAGATCCAAAGCTACCACCCGCTGAACCAAAGCTTCCACCATTGTTTCCAAACGAACCGCCTCCAAGCCCACTCTGGCCGTTGCCGAGTCCGCTGCCCATCCCACTGCCGAGTCCGCTACCTTGACCATTGCGGTTACCCATTCCAAGCAGCGCAGTTGAACCACCAAACTTAGTAATAAACACTGAGCCACCGAAGAATTTTGCAATGTCCTCAGGGTCCGCGAAGTTCAATTTGATGGAAGTTACTATTTTGTCTGATTTGCGATTAACGACTGCATCTTCTCTGTCATCTTTACTACTTTCGATGGTCGCTGCTGCTGATTCATTTTTGACGCTTATCGAATAGATACCGGCTTCTACGCGATATGTAAGCGGCACCGATGATGTCTTCAACATACTTTCCAATGCGGTTTTGAAAGGTACATCTTTGAGATGGACCGTAATTGGTCCCTGTACATCAGGTGCGATAGTGTAGTTGACTTCAAGTGACTGAAACAACAACTTGATTGCAAACCGAATGTCGCCACTCTCTACATCAATCGATACTTTTTTCGAATTGAAGTCTGTAGACGCCGAGTTGCCGTTTTGTTGCGAAAGTGCAGGGGAAGCACCTATTCCGCCGAACATTGCAACTGCAGTTGTGGCGGTAACCGCAAGCATTTGAAGAGGGTTACGAATTATTGTTTTCATCTCTGTACGCTCCCATCGGAATCGAATTAGATCCCGGTTGAAAATGAACCAGTTAAGCAAAGGGCGCATTTGCCCAATAGACTGACCACTTGGTGTTCAGTAAAACAGGTTCGGTTGGTCGGACAGTCTCCCAAATGTACGCCAACAATCGAACTTAAAAAGCTCAGTTCGATAATAGGACGGATGATGTTCAAGAGAGGTTACACAGGGAGGAAAGAAAGAAATTGCGGCGCAGATTAGTCGGCAAGCGGGCGACCTTCGGCGTCGGTCAAGCCGCCCGTGAAGCATAGAATTGCATCGATGATGCCCCAAATACCCACTATCAATAGGGAACCACCGCAAGTGAATATTGCGAGTATAGTGCTCATCATTAGCATGAGCATTCCAATGCCGGTATAACCCAGATAGAAGCGGTGAATACCAAAACTACCAAGGAATATGCCTAACAGTCCGGCTGTCATTTTGCTTTTGAGGGGTCTGCCGTCTGGACCAAACTTATGACCGGGCAAGTAAGTAGGTACTGGTGGAATGTGGTGCAACATTGGAACATGATTGGGACTCACCGGTGGTGGATTAAAAATAGCATGAAGTTCTGGTAAGTCGCGGGCAAGAAAATTGCGACCCGATGCATGGTCGATGATACCAGTGTCAGGAATTATTCGTCCGCTTCGTGCCCATTCAACGAGAATGTGAGATTCGACGGGGCCATAAGTTTTTCCGTCTGCCCCGATCATGGAATAGGCCACTAAATATCTCCCTTAACCAGTTTGCTCAAGTTGCATACAACGTACGAAATGAAATTGGACGAAATATGTACTATCCAAACCGATCAATCGTTTCATTTATTGTACAATGGTGTTGGCTAAATTAGGATGATTCCGGGAACAATCTTGAATCCCGATGTAAAAAAAGAGTAGAATTTGAAGGAGAGATCGACTAACTCGGTGAATGTGTACGAGTTACCCGATTGTCACACTGTATTGTCGTTTGAGAATGTACTGATGGATTAGCTGTCATTATGTTGTGGGTTGTGGCGCTTATGGGACCGAGCGCATGTTCTGAAGCAAGTGTATATTGCAG
>CAISOI010000083.1 GCA_903886985.1 uncultured Chthonomonas sp. | reverse complement strand
CGCGATCTTTGCCGGAGAAATTCCAGTCCTTCTGCGAATTTCCATTCCTACCATGCGTCCAAGAAATCGGCCTACATGCGGCATTAGATGGGGGGCAAACAGAAGGACAATCAATACACCGACAATTCCAAGTTGATAGGGGGAAAAAACAAACGCCATCATCTCTAATTGGATCGGCAAGTGACTACTCCGCGGAATACTTTGTCAATAACTGGTGCAGCTCGTCCATTGTGAAACACTCAATCTCAACGATCTTGTCACGACTGTGTTCACCGGACACTATCATTATAGCGGATTTACGGATGTGAAAAGTGGATGCAATTAGTTCAATAAGAGCAGAGTTTGCAGAACCGTCCACTGGTGGGGCGCTGACTCTTACTTTCAAAACTTCCCCGTTCCATGACGAAATCGCGTTTCTTCCACCTCTCGGGGTCAATCTCACACTGAATCTGCCAGCCAACTATTGCCCCGTCACCAAAGCGAGGTAAACGAAGATAAGCCCATTGTTTAAGGCATGCGCAATGATTCCAGGCACTAGAGAATTCTTAAATCTAAACAGTTGGGTGAAGACTGCGCCAATTGTAAAAAGCCCTAAGAAACCTAATGGCAATTGAGGGTGAAGTACGGAGAATACTGCACTGGACAAAACTAATGCACCAATCTGACCATAACGCCGTGAGATGGAGTTAAAGAAGACCCCTCTGAACATAGTCTCCTCGACTAATGGCGCGAGAATTGCCGCTTGAATTACGATGAGAGCGATGAGATAGGTCTCACGGCTGCCGGCGAAGACTGTAATTGCCGGATTGGAAGGGGACAGGAGGTTTCGAAAAAGTAGGTTCGAGACCACGGATGCGACAATCAGCAATGGGAGCATACAGAGATAGCCCATTATTCCACAAGCTGCATTTGCCCAAAATTCCTTAATGTGCCAACCAAAGTCAGCCGCTTTTAAATCGACTTCCTTACGATTACGTATAAAGATTATGAACGGAACAATCGGTGGAAGTAGGCTGGCTATCCCGGTAATCACTGCGCCAATCGGTTTGGCCATTTCTGGGGGTAACGCGGTAACAATTGGCATCAACACAAATGTTCCTATACCCCTGATTGCTGCAAAGGATACTAGGTAACTCAAAAACATAGAGTACAGTAGGGCGGCTTTTTCATCAGAAAGTGGCACAGGGTGATTGACTGATAGAATATTGTTCCATGGAGATTTCAGTACAACGTCCGGGTTTTTCTTTCTCCAATCGAGGTAAAAATATAACATGATGAGGAGACCAAATCCTGCTACCATCGAAAGCAATGCGACCCATTGAAATAGAACTAACCGAATTGATGACGCGCCCGCCAATTGAGATTCTCGGTTAGCCTCGTTTTGCATAGAACCGTTTCTATACGCACTTTCAAGAGCCAGATGCTCAAACCATCCTAATTGATTTCGGGCGAATAGGGTCCTAAATGTTGCAATGTCTTGTGATTGGGGGTGACATGCCAATACTAGTCCCCACCACGAAAGTTCTCTTTCAATAGAGAATGCCGAAATTACCTCTTGATCACTCTTGTCTGGACGCGCGGTTCGCAACATAAGTAGAGTTTGCGACCAACGGGGATCTAATAGCCAATGTTGGACAATTGCGAGTTGCCGGATGGCTCTGCGGGAGCGTGTTCCATTCGCAATTTTGGATAGATCTCCAATAATTTCTGCGGACATGACTTTATCGCTGGACGAGGGAGCCTTTACCTGTTGACGCAGGAATAGATTGCGAGCCTTAAGAGTGGCATCGAGATTTAGCTGAACATAATCATCGTTAGCTCTGGCCGTAGAGGATCGGCTCGTCACAGCACTGGTAGTAACTAGAAGCGCTATAACGACCAAGAGAATTATTAGTCCTTTTAGATTGGAGGTTCCTGTTTGCACAGGGGTGGGTTCGTCTTGGTTAGAAACCTGCATCTAACCTATTGAACCTTATCACTTACAGCGATCCTGCGTTTGACTTTGTCGAAATTTGCTTTTGCTATTAGGTCCGACTCATCTTTACAAGCTCTCTGCCAGACTGTAAGTGCTTTTGACAAATTTCCCAACTTCTCGTAGCAATGCGCATACATGTGCAGGCTGAATTGGGGGACATCCGGGTACTTTGCAGCATGTTCGTAATAACTAAGTGAAGTCTTGTAGTCCTTTTTGTGTTGGTAGTAGTAGTATGCAACTTCGTCATACATGAAGTAGCTGTTGGGGTTGTCTTTAATGCTCTGTTGATAAAGCGTAATAGCTTCGTTATCGCGGTTCATGCTCCATAGCAGCCATCCTGCATTTGCCACCGAATTCAGATCTTTTGGTCGCGCGACCTGATTAATACGAGCAATGTTCACGATGTGGTTGTACTCACCATCGTGATAATGCTGATCCCCAATCTCAGTGAGATTGTCGAATATCTGGTTGACAATAACTTCTACTTGCTGTTGATCAGACCGTTTCTCACCTTTAGTAGCGGACTTCACAGGTGCCTTTTTAGTTTGCGCCATCACTCTGGGAGAGGTCGCCAATTGTAATCCCATTGCCGCAAGCAGGCTAATTATCAAAAGTTTATGCATTTATATGGCTCCATGGTTATGCAGAATTGCTTACTTTTTGCCTGACGATTTGTTACCCAACATTTCAAGTGCGTTCTTGGCAGCCAGTCGTACGACAGACTCCTTGTGATTCAACATCAACTTTATGTCTGGTATGGCACTTGAGCCATGAAGTTTAGCTACAGCAATAATAGCGTTTTTAGCAATGGCCTCATCAACATCCTTAAACGCTTGTACAAGTGCCGGAATTGCTTGGGGATCCCCTATATTTCCAAGGGCCTTAACTGCTTGCTCTCGCGTATCTTCATGATCTTTCATGTTGACGGCTGCCGCCATCAATGGTTTCACTGCGCGTCGATCTTTTAGTTGGCCAAGTGCCTGGAGCGATCTGAATCGGACAAATACATTTTTGTCGTGTATGGTACCCAGAAGCGGTTCTACCGCGGATTTATCCCTTAGGTATCCCAGACTATATGCCGCAGTACTTCTGACAAAAGGGTCTTTGTCCTTCAGTCCATTGATGAGTACTGGAACGGCTCGAGGGTCTCCCAGTAGTCCCAATGCATTGGCTGCGTAAAACTTTACTCCAAATGTATCTCGGTTATCTTTAGATTCCACAATTGCAATAAGGGCTGGCACAACAGATTTGTCTTTCAATTTCCCAAGTGAAACTGCGGCAGCTGCCTCGACTGGACCACTCTTGTCTTTCAACATATCTATCATCGGGCCTGAAGATTTTGGATCCCCGAGATTTCCGAGTGCATTTACAACACGCAGTCTAACTACTGGATCTTTATCGCTTAGCAGTTCCAATAAGGGTGTAACCGAACTCTTATCGTTCAACTGGTCCAATGCAGAGACGGCACTTCTGCGAACCGAAACCTCTTTATCTCTTAGCAAGTTGATGGTGGGTGAGACTGCTCGCCTGTCACCACTTATTGCAAGCGCAGAGACAGCACCGATGCGAACCTCTGGGTTATGCGATGACAGAAATGTAATTAATGGTTTGACGGATTCTGGGTCACGTGTATTGGCGAGACCTGCCACAATCTGATCTCGAATGCTTGCCACGGACTCTTTGGGAAGAGCTTTCAGAAGTGCCTTTGTAGCGGATTTATCCCTACGATGCGCAAGATCTTGTGCCGCATCCGCGCGCGTGGCAACATTACTGGAGGCGAGATCCTTTATCAAAGTTGAAGTCGGTTTTTTGGTAACTTGAGCAAACGCCGCCTGAGTGAACAGGCATACAAGAAGGCAGCCAACTCTCAATTTACTCATTTGTGCCTCCCAATATCATTGGTCCGACGGTCCTAGCCCGAATTTGCGCGGTCTCTCGCAACTCGGTCGGTAATTATACGGTTTATCTCTTGTGGATTTCCTTTGCCCTTAGAGGCTTTCATCATTTGCCCGACCATATATCCAAACTTTTTCTCATCGCCGGCAATCAATTGGTCCCATACTGCTGTTTGTGAGGCGATGACTTCATCCAAAATAGTTTCCAATACCGATGAATCTTTAATCTGTGGTCCAGATGCTTCCGCGAGTTTTCCGGGGTCTTCCCCAGCCTCATACATCTTCTCGAAAATCTCTTTGGCCATCTTGCCGCTGATAGTGCCGTTAGTGATGAGGCCTATTAGTTCGACTAGACTTTTCGGCGTTATTTTGCTGTCGTTTATATCAACATTGTTAGCATTCAAGAGACGGGAAAACTCACCCATGATCCAGTTGGCCGACATTTTTGGGTGTGCTCCAAGTTTAATCGTCTCTTCGAAAAAGAGAGCGAAACTTCGGCTTTGTGTCAATGTCTCAGCATCATATTTTGTAAGACCGTATTCTGTGACAAATCGTTCACAAGCATGATCGGGTAGTTCCGGTAAAGTCGCTCGGATGGCTTCAATCCATTCAGGTGTGATTTGCAGGGGTACAAGATCGGGTTCAGGAAAGTATCGGTACTCCTGTTCAGCTTCTTTCGTTCGCTGTGCAAAGGTTTGTTGCTTTACATCGTTCCAACCACGGGTTTCTTGAATCACGGTGCCACCCGACTCAAGTAACGCAATTTGTCGATCAATCTCAAATTCCGTTCCTTTGAAAACAGCTCGGAAAGAGTTTAAGTTTTTGATCTCTGTCTTCGTGCCCATTTTTTCAGTTCCAGCGATTCGGACAGACAGATTGGGTTCGCAACGAAGGCTCCCTTCTTCCATTTTTCCATCAGTCACGCCGATGAAAGTTAGGATCTGTCGCAATTTCGTCAGATATGCGCGTGCCTCTTCTGCAGTGTGCATGTCAGGTGGGAATTCAGTCACAATTTCCATGAGCGGAAGGCCAGACCGATTGAAATCGACTTCGCTCTCGTCACCCATTACGTGCTCGAGTTTGCCTGTATCTTCTTCAAGGTGAACGCGTCGAATATGTACACGCTTTTTCTCCCCATTGACTTCGATATCGAGGTAGCCTTGCACACCGATAGGCAAGTCGTATTCGCTGATTTGATAACCCTTTGGCAGGTCAGGATAAAAGTAGTTCTTTCTGTCAAATTTGGCGTTTGGAGTGATGGAACAGTTTAGGGCAAGGGACGCACGGATAACATGTTCGACTGCAGTGCGATTCATGACTGGAAGTGATCCCGGCATCCCCAAACAGACGGGGCAGCAGCGGGAATTCGGCAGCCCGCCGAATGCATTCTTGCACGAGCAGAACATTTTGCTTTCAGTCAATAGCTCCGCGTGAACTTCCATTCCGATAACGGCTTCATATTTCGACATTTTGAACTATCACTCCCAAACTTTGATCTTTACCTACCAGATTATTTCAAATCTAAATCTGGTTGAGTCTCTTCACATCGTGGCAATTAACCACATTCAAATCAAACTATGCAAACTTTAAGGCAGGGTAATTACGAATCTCTCACTGCCCGGCTTGCCTACTTCGCTATATATCTCAGTGCCATGTCTGCTGACAACGACTTTTGTTCGTGCTTGTTGTCTGGTAACGAGTATATCAAAATCACCTCCGAACGCCTGAATACCTTTCAGGGACATCTGACGCCAAGTTTTCGGCAGTCTCGGAGTTAGTTCAAAGCTTCGGAAGCCAATTGGATTGATCCCAAACAGCCCTTCTGTGAAAATCCGGCAGAAGAGTGCGCTTTCAGCGGAGAGATGCGCTTGACCTCCTTCAGGATAAGCTTCCACAGGGTAGGGAACATGAGGACCGAGCAGTCTTCGCCGGGCATACGATTCGAGGTATTTGAGTGCTCGATCAGTTTCGCCTGCCGCAAAAACTCCTCGAAGTGCATAGAGTGTTGAGCGATCCCAGAATGTTTTATCACCGGCCTGAGTCGCAAGTCCATCTTCCGTCCATAATCTTGATGAAAATAGAGCGTTT
>CAISOI010000082.1 GCA_903886985.1 uncultured Chthonomonas sp. | reverse complement strand
CCAAGACCGGCGAGGCATCCGCACTTATTGACGAAACGGTGAAGACGTTTGTGGATTGGACAAACAAGGTCTATCTGCGAAAACTTCTTTCAACTCAAGAAGCTATCTGGATGTCGGAGCGAGACGGATGGAACCACCTCTACCTTTATGATCTCAAAACCGGCAAAGTTAAAAACCAGATTACCAAAGGCGAGTGGGTCGTTCGAACTGTTACAAAAGTAGATGAGAAGGGCCGCCAGATTTGGTTCCTGGCAGGCGGAATTGTTCCCGGGCAAGACCCATACTTCACTCAGCTTTGTCGAATTAATTTTGACGGCACTGGATTGACCGTTTTGACAAACGGCGACGGCAATCATACGCCCACCACTTCGCCGGATGGCAAATATCTGATTGATACCTATTCGCGAGTTGATTTGCCGCCGGTTACAACGCTACGAAGTATGGCAAATGGAGCTCAGGTGCTCGAACTCGAATCGGCAGATGTATCGCAACTACTCGCCACAGGTTGGCGTTTTCCGGAGCGATTTGAATCTAAAGCACGAGATGGCAAGACAGACATTTATGGCATCATTGTTCGACCATCAAATTTCGATCCGAAGAAGCATTACCCAATCATCGAGAATATCTATGCTGGCCCGCAGGGGGCATTTGTACCAAAGAGTTTCTCCGCGATCAATGGAATGCAGGGATTGGCAGAGTTGGGGTTTATCGTGGTTCAAGTGGACGGACTGGGCACAAACTATCGCTCCAAAGCCTTTCATGATGTCTGTTGGCAAAATCTTGGAGATGCGGGATTTCCTGACCGACTAATCTGGATCAAGGCAGCCGCAGCGCATGAGCCTGCCATGGACCTTACCCGAATTGGAATTTATGGAACATCTGCGGGTGGCCAAAACGCACTAGGGGGAATCCTACAGTATCCCGATTTCTACAAAGTTTGCGTCTCCGATTGCGGTTGCCATGACAACCGAATGGATAAAATCTGGTGGAATGAGCAGTGGATGGGATACCCGGTAGGACCGCATTATGCGGCCCAATCCAACGTGACACTTGCGCCAAAGTTACGCGGTAAATTGCTGTTAATGGTGGGCGAGATGGATAACAACGTCGATCCCGCGAGTACGATGCAGGTAGTCAATTCACTGGTCAAAGCAAACAAAGAGTTCGACTATTTTGTTATGCCCGGGCAAGGACATGGGGTTGCAGGATCGCCCTATGGTCGCAGGAAATTGCAGGACTTCTTTGTGCGGAACCTACTCGGTGTCGAACCACCGAATCGCAATGCACAATAATCTGATCGACAGAACGAAGGACTCAGTCGGATTGCCGCACTATATTCTCATGACGCAATTTGCTAACTTCAATATCGTGTTGCCGCATTTGCGCATGAGTTAGCATTCCGGCGTCTTGCTCGACCTGAAAATAGAGGTCTTTTGCGTTATCATTTAGATGGCTGAAATGACGGTTCTTTTCTTCAATAACTTCAATTCCTCTACAGCGGAAGCATAGGAGAATGTCAACTGTCTTACCGTCAAATGTAGCGCGTAAACCGTGACGAGGGGCAAATAGACATTTTGTTTTCGGTCCCTCCCCGACACTACCATACAGCAAATGCAGCATCTCTTTCAGAACATGGTCATTTTTGTGTTTGCCTTGTGAGAGGATCGGGTAGCCGTGAAATGTCTTGGTATCAGTAGCATCGTTACGCGACGGCGGAAGTCGTTCAAACTGACACATGCTGACTTCACTCGCGTGAGAAAGCACATATTTCGTAGCTTTGCTGAATATCGTATGGTCTGTAGAGACATAGGTCATATACAGTCCAAGTATAAACAGGGGAGCCAAAATTACGAGGAGTTGCCTGCCCCCATTGCAAATTGAGGGCAGGTTCATTGGGTTTCCGTCATGAAGAGCAGAGCTCCTAATCTTCCGATTGGCTCAGGACGAATGTGTTGCCGTCGGGATCTTTGAACATCGCAAAAGTTCCCCAAGGTTGCGCAGTCGGCGGCTCTGTGAATTCCACTCCCTTTGCCTTTAGCTCTTCATACGTAGCATTGATATCGGCGGTATCAAGGCATAAGTTCATCCAACTGCCAACTGCAATGCTGTTGGGATTCGCAGGAGTGATCGTCAGACCTGTCTCCGCGCCCGGGATAGTGAGTTCGATCCATCGCCAGTCGCCCATGGGGGCGTCTGTGTGTACTGTGAATCCCAGCTTCTCCGTGTAGAACTCTAAGGCTCTTACCTGATCAGTAACGGGGATACTGACAAATTTGACTTTCTTTATCATTGCATTCTCCCATTGCATCTTATGCAAAATGGTTGACCGGTTAGCAGCAATTGCTTGCTGTCAACCAACTATTTCGCTTTCCGATGAACATCAAACGGCTGCTCGCCTTTGTCTTTCTTTCCATTGGTATTGGAAGACCAGACCGACTTGAATTTGTCCGTGCTGGTTAGATCGAAAACTACATGGTGGATGTGCATGTCATTTTCCGACTTCATATTGCCGCCGCCACCCGTACACTCAAATTCCAACTTTGTGGGAGTACTCTCTTTTGTCAACTTAAGATGTGGCTGATTACCAGCACTGCAATAGTGGGTCATCACCAAACTTCCATTATCCAAGTGATAAATTGAGGTCATTTCGTATGCCGCACCTGGGACAATAATCTCTTCAACAGCAGAACCACCGGACATCACTCTGTAGCGCAGAGCGAGCTTCTCTTTGCCTGTAGCGGGATCTTTACCGTACCAATCGCCCGCAAGTTTCTTCAATTTGTCGAATGCTTGTGCATCAACGCTGGCTTTCGGCTTATCTTGTGATTTGGCAAAACCGATTGCACCAATCGATAGCACAGGCAACGCAACAATCATGACCTTTATTACAGCAACCAATGACTTTCTCAAAGTTGAATTCCTCCAAATAATTTAACAACAGTATGATTCTTCGCGAGCAATTCCGACCGTAATCCAGTCCGACAGACGTGGAACAGCTAGCGAAGCTCAATCATTGTTATGCATTTTACATAAGTTCTCCTTCCAACAAGTCAGGAATGCTTCGTACCCGCATTGCGACCTTCCATTCTTGGTTGTAAACTATGAAAGGTTTAGCATTTCCAAATTACGGAACCACAATCCCGAAATGTGCAGCGAAAGTGATCTCATGATTGAAAAGCCCGTAGTAATTCCCGAACAGTGGCCCATCTGTGAAGCATCGTCCGAACTTTTGAATGACATCTACAACGACTTTGTGAAGAACAATCCGACTATTCAGCGGCTCGAACGGAAATTCAGGTCTATTGCCGGAGTGGACACTAGAAACCTAATCGATCACTGGATATTGCCAT
>CAISOI010000081.1 GCA_903886985.1 uncultured Chthonomonas sp. | reverse complement strand
GGCTCTGCTATGATCCAGATGAATACCGGTAAGATTTTAAGCGGAAGTCCAAGCTTAGGATCATGGGTAAATTATGGCCTAGGAAGCGTCAATCAGGATCTACCAGGCTATGTAGTCATGATGGATAATACGGGTGGTCCAATTTCTGGGGCAAAGAACTGGTCCAGCGGATTCATGCCGGCAGCCTATCAGGGCACAGTATTGAGGGCGGCAGGCGATCCAATTTTGGATCTAACTCCTCCAGAAGGAATGTCCCAAGATATGCAGAGAGAAATGTTGGACTCCTTGAAGCATATGAATGAGGGGCATCGTGAATCCCGCGCAGATAACTCGAATCTCGCGGCACGAATTGCGAGCTATGAACTTGCGTACAAAATGCAAAGTCACGCTCCTGAGGCGGTGGACATTTCGAAAGAGCCGGAATATGTAAAAAACATGTATGGGCTAGACAAAGAAGAGACCAAGGATTTTGGATATCGATGTTTGCTTGCACGTAGAATGGTGGAGCGCGGCGTACGATTCATTCAGCTCTATGCCGGAGGTGGCAACACGAACTTCCTGCACTTCTGGGATGCCCATGGTGGACTCGTCCCTAACCACAACAGAAACTGCCTGAGAACAGATAAACCTATCGCAGGGCTTCTACAGGACCTTAAGCAACGTGGATTGCTGGATTCAACTCTTGTAGTATGGGGCGGTGAATTTGGACGTACATCGCATGGTACAGGAGATGGTAGAGACCACAATGCTTATGGCTATACGATGTGGATGGCTGGCGGTGGTATCAAGGGTGGAGTTTCCGCTGGTGAGACCGACGAATTGGGAATGGAAGCTGCGGTGGATCGTTATCATGTAAAGAACCTTCACGCAACGATCCTTAACCAGATGGGGGTAGAACCGAATAAACTCAGTTACTTCTACAACGGGCTTAACCAGAAATTGGTCGGTGTTGTTCCCGTCGACCCGATATACAAAATCATATCTTAGAAATCACTGTTAGTTACTTAGAATACGGGCACCGGAGCTTGTTAGCCTCGGTGCCCTTTTCTTTTGATCGACGCACTAACTAGATGTTCGCCTCGACTGGCAGATCATTTCGTTTCGTCCACTCGTTCCACGATCCATCATAATTCGTAAGGTGGGGATATCCCAACATAGAAAGAACGAAGAGCACACTCGTAGCGGCAACTCCCCCATTACAATAGGCGACGTTCCGCTTATTGGGATCAAGCCCATGTGAATCCACTATTTTTTGAAGCTCGTCGATTGGGCGAAACCGCCCATCTTGACCCACAAATTCTTCTCGGGCAAGATTTATTGCGCATGGAATGTGCCCGCCTCGAGGCCCACGACGAATACGCCCAGTATATTGCCCGTCATCTCTTGCATCAATGATTGTGATGTCCGGATTTGAGATCATTGCTACAACTTCTTCAGCGTCGGCTCTTAACTCAACATGTGTCACTGGCAAAAAGTTTGCTGGAGCTACGGAAGCCGCCTCCAAAGATAGGCTTCTTCCGTCATCAAGCCAGCTCTTCAGCCCCCCGTTGAGTACCTTGACATTCTCATGCCCGTAATAGCGCAGGACCCACCAAAGACGCGTTGCAAACTGCATAGTAGGATGAGTATCATACGCAACAACTGTGGTATTGTTCCCTATCCCTGCTCGACTTAGTGCAGATGCAATTTTGTCAGGCGGAGCAACTTGCGCCTGGATCGAGCTATTGAGATCCACCAGATCCGTTGTCCAATCAAGATAGACGGCGCCGGGAATATGCCCGAGTTCGTACTCATTTCGGGCACCGAGATATTCAGCGGTCTGAAAACCATCTGGATTTGTAGATGCTTTCACATATCCGCGCATGTCCACAACTTGCACATTTGGATCGTAAAGATGTTCTGCCAACCAACTCGCTTCCACAAGATGTTGTTCACGCAATAGGTCAAGATTTGTATTCGGCATCGATTTCCTTGTCATCCAGTATCATAGTTGGGGTAATTTTACTATATAGGGTTAGTCTCTGCAAAAATCTGACTCAGAACCTTTAGAAAGTAGCAAATGTATTGCGAGTTGAAGTCAGTCTCGACGTTATTGAAAACAATGTTCGGAAAATAAAGGCGTGGGTAGGTAATTCCACCGGGTTTACGGCAATCGTAAAGTCAAACGCATATGGTCACGGCAGCCTCAAAGTGGCAGATGCGGCTATCCGTGGTGGAGCGACCCATCTCGGTGTATCCACAGTCGAAGAAGCTTTATCTCTTCGAGAACATTATCACGATGTCCCAATTCTGGTAATGTCCCCGTTTCTTGCGTCAGACGCAGCAAGAATTGTACGTGCAGGTTTAACGCCGTATATTAGCAACATTGGACAGATCGAATCCTTACAGGTGAGTGGGTTATCCCTAAGTCGTAGAGTTACAGTACATTTGGAAATCGACACAGGAATGGGGCGATCAGGGTGTTTACCAGCCGATTATGAGGCGATGCTTCAATCAGTTCAAGATTGTGCAAATATTGAACTCACAGGAATCGCAACTCATTTCTCGTCCGCCGAAAGTGACGGTGACTTCACCCGTGCTCAACTAAGTACGTTTCAACAGCTCATTCGAAATGGACTTTATGAGGACCACGCAAACTTAGTTCTACACGCCGCAAATAGTGCTGGATCTCTGTTGTATCCTGAAGCACGAATGGATATGATTCGCCCTGGGTTATTAATGTATGGCATTTGGCCCTGCCCCATTTACGAAGATTTCCCAACACTCACTCCTGCGATGGAAATTACTGCAAGAATTTTGCATACCCATACACCGCCCGAAGGCTGGTCAGTAAGTTACAATCGAACTTTCCGAACTGATGGCACCAAGCGGTTCGCTACCATCGATGCGGGGTACGGGGACGGCTACCCCCGCGAATTGAGCAATAAAGGCTATGTCTTAATACACGGTCAACGCGCACCAATTGTCGGTCGAGTATGTATGGACGTGACAGTAATCGACGTTACGGAGATTCCACACTGTGTGACTGGAGATACGGTGACTCTCATCGGTGAAAATAGATCGGAGCGCATCCGAACTGAGGATCTAGCGAAATGGATCGGTACCACTGAGCACGATATCACTACGCGGCTCACCGGTAGATCTCCAATCAAATATCAATGAGTCGAAAAATTGCCCGCTATAACGCTGATGAAGCGTCTCTTCAAAACTGAAGAAAATAGCGGGCCTCCATCACAAAGATGGACTATTAGGGAGATCACGTCTATATGACGGCGAACTTTTCAGGTATGTTCCACACTGTGACGTACTTCACACCACTAAATTTCGGACGACTTTTGAGCGGCTTCCAGAGCCTTCTGTAACTGTTGTTGCTGGAAGGTTAACGTTAGGTCACCCCTCGTCCGTTCCAGAACTGCTCGGAATGCATCGGTAGTACGCCGCAATCCTCCAGTGATGGCATCTGGAAAATCAAAGGTGATAAGTTCATAGTAAATCTCGTCCATAACTGCCAAAACTCTATCCGCAACTTCAAACTCTCCTGCACGCAACCGATCCAATACGTACCGCCGGCATTCGGACCCTGCCTCAGCCAGTCCATTTAGGTATGCCGCCGGTTCCACATCCAATTCGGATGGATCCGGAATCCGGCGATCTCGTACAATTGCTACCATTGCAGCAGCTTCCACATACTCCTTCTGAGAATCGTGGATATACCCTGCGTGATAAACTTCAGGATGAGTGACCAGTTGTGCTTTTACCCCATGTGTCTTGGCACGCGCTTCTCCCAGCATGTGCTCCGCCTCAGCAAACTCTTCACGGTGTACCGCTCGAATTGTACGAGATGCAAGGCGAATAACTTCACGGCAGTCGCGCAGGGCAAATTCACGTGCCAGATTTGTGGCTTCGATGGAAAGCCTCAAATCCGCGGCAATCTGTTCAAAAGATGACATTGCAACCTCCCAATACTTGTTCAACACAACAGGTCTTTGGTACAAGCATACCTATACAACTAACGGTTTGCGCCAGTTTAGCTTTCGTAAACAAGCTGCAGATATGAGCAACAAGATGTCGAAGGCGAAGATGTGTACGAAGCTGGATGAGGTAACGGAAATGGATCTCTACAAGACACGTAAGCTAATGATGGCGATTGGGACTTCACCGGAAAAATCTCAGTCTAACAAGCGGACAGTGATTGATCCCCGTTTAACAATTGCCTGACAAGCGAGTCG
>CAISOI010000080.1 GCA_903886985.1 uncultured Chthonomonas sp. | reverse complement strand
GCAAAGTTTACTCAGAAGTTTGACCTTAATTTCCCACTGCTTGCAGACGAGGATCATGCTGTTTCTGAACTGTATGGAGTTTGGGTTGAGAAGAGCATGTACGGGAAAAAGTATATGGGAATTGAGCGAAGCACCTTTGTGATTGATAATGAAGGCATAGTGCGAAAAGTCTTCCCAAAGGTAAAAGTGGAAGGGCATACGCAAGAAGTTCTAGCTGCGCTTGCCGCACTCTAAAGTCTAAGAATCGTACGTAATGGTGAGCAGAACGCCCGTTGACTTTCGTCAACGGGCATTATCATTATGAGATTGGTAAGTAGATTTCGGTAATCCATTTTGAACTGTCCGGTTCGTGAGATGGATCGGAAATGTAGAGTTCCCAACAGGGCCCCGCCGGAGTGTAATTGTTCGAGTGGGCGTGTCCAAAAAGTTGCTCATATGCAGGGCGGATCAGCTCATACGGCCCAGTTAACAGTGCGACAAGGCAACGCATTCCGCCGAGTGTTCCGGTTTCACCTGGTGGTTCCACAGGTTTGGTTTCGAGGACGGTAAATCCACACTCCATGGTTCCCTGATCATTCTCCCAATGGGGATATCGGACAAAGGGAGGCCCAGAAACTGTTAATCCTGCCTTTTCAATGACATGCCAACAACTATGTAATCCTTTGGGGATATCTTCGCCGATCGTAGGAAATGTCGTGGTCATCGTCACGAAGACGGCCGGTTTTTGTTCTACTTCTTCAACCCTGAATTGCAAACTCAACTCACCCAAAGATGTCGTTATCCCTTCGTTATGACTTCATCAAGGTTCATGATTACAGAACATACTGCTGCAAGTGCTGCAGTTTCGTTCAGGTCTAACTTTTTGTCAAGCATTGATTCACCAACACTTAGGAACTTTATTGCTGCACCGGGTGTAGTCGTAAATCGGGCAAATTGTTTTGAGTAAATGCCGGACAGCACTTTCAATTCTGACGGGGTCGGGTAACGACCTGCTGCGATACGGAAAGCATGTTTAACGCGATCAATTGATCCGCCCTTAGTGCTTGTAATGATCTTCTCCGCCATATTGCGCGAGGCTTCCACATAGGTAATGTCATTCATCAATACTAGAGCTTGAAGCGGAGTATTGGTGACACCTCGGCGCACAACGCAGAATTCACGTTCGGGCGCATCTAAAATCTGCAAGCCGGGAGGCGGACAAGTGCGCTTCCAGAAGGTGTACATGGATCGTCTATAGAGGTTCTCTCCATGGTCCTGCACAAAGTTCTGCGCTGTGAAGTCGCCACTCTTAAATGATATGTCCTCCCAAAGTCCGGCAGGTTGGTAGGGTTTGACCGATGGTCCACCAATCTTTTCCACCATCAATCCACTCAATGCCAGTGCCTGATCCCGAATCATTTCAGCAGGTAATCGCATGCGGGAACTCCGCGACAGATATTTATTGTCAGGATCCTTCGCGATCAACTGCGGAGTGGTCGCCGAAGACTGTTTGTAGGCACTGGAAGTGACCAGAAGCCGCACAAAGTTTTTGACATCCCATGGTTTGGATTTGGCGATGGTGGAATCATAAATACCGCTTTGGAACGACAAAGCCAGCCAGTCCAATAATTCAGGATGGGATGGGCGTTCGCCCTGAGTTCCAAAATTCTCGCTCGTTTTAACGAGCCCGTTGCCGAATACCATTTGCCAGAGGCGATTTACTGCAACTCGCGATGTCAATGGGTTTTCCGGATCCACAATCCACTTCGCAAGACCTAACCTGTTGGGCGCTACTTCTCGATTGTTCGAGGTGAGAATTGCAGGCACTGCGGGGCCCACTTTGTCGCCCTTCTTGTCATACTGTCCGCGGACGAGCATGAATGTATCGCGCGGCTTATCCATCTCCTGCATGACCATGGTGGTCGGGATCGAAGAGTCGAGATCGTTGAATTCCTTGCGAACAGTCAGCAAGGTGTTGTTGGCTTTCAGATAGTCACTGTCATTATGTAGATAGTAGTAGTCCGCTAGTGCACCAGTTTGCGCCGGCGTTCGTTTGGCAGGATCCACATAGAGACCCTCCCGCACATTGTCTACACTGACAATGTCTGCAACTTCTGATGCGCTGAGGTCGCGATTATATAGCCGAATCTCATCAATCATTCCTCGGAAGAACGAATCATGAGTTCGTTTCCCTATGGAGAGGGGTTTCTCTGTCTTTATGGATTCCGTGAGAGTGTCGTAGGAGACATCGACGTCCGCCATTTTTCCATCTACATAGATATGCAGCCCGCTCGCTTTGGACGAACCATCATAGGTGGCAAAAACATGGTGCCATTCATTCAGTTTGATTGCAGATCTTGTATTGATTCGAATGCAGTTGTCTGGAAATTTGTTGACAATGTGAATAAAGACTTTGCCATTCTGAATGTAAAGATCCCAACCTCTAAAACTGTTGTCAGAATCGATTTTCGATAACGCTGTAAGGGATTCATTGGACGCAATGTTTACCCAGCACCCATACGAAGCCTTGTCGGTGCGCTCAAATTGAAATCCACCACTCAATTCAATGGAGCCCGTACCAGAGAACTTTAGTCCGCTGCCCAGTTTGCCGGAGGAGACTGCGACATCGCCAGTCGCTTTGCCTTCGAATTTGCCAGACTGGTCTGTTACCTTCGTGAGCGAAGCGCCTTCAAACGGGAATTCGGCAACCAATCCGGCGGTAACGGTTGGGAACCGTTCATTCCTCAAATTGGTAGAAGCCAGCCACTTTTCCATCGCGGGCTTCAAGACAGTCACCCGATCATTCTTAGCCTTTTCAAGATTGGTCACAGCCTGTTTGAGTTCAATCAGCCGGTCTGCCTGTTCGACTGTGGGTGCCTTCATGAAGGGCACTGCATTTCCCCTCTGACCATCCAGACCCTGTTCGGGGACGCTATTGAAGAAGGCATAAAATCGGTAGAAGTCCTTTTGAGTTAGGGGATCATATTTATGATCATGGCATTGCGCACAGCGCAAAGTTAGCCCTAAAAGAGCCGTTGCGGTGGTATCGATTCGGTCAAAAATGTATGCCGCAGCATATTCCTCTGGAATGGCTCCGCCTTCAAAATTGATAGGGTGGTTTCGGTTGAATCCTGTTGCGATTTTCTGATCAATTGTTGCTTTTGGCAGAAGATCGCCTGCAAGCTGTTCGGTCACAAATTCATCATAGGACATATTCTGGTTAAAGGCGGAGATTACCCAGTCACGCCATCTCCACATGTCCCGGTGGCTATCTATATGAAATCCGTGGGTATCTGCGTAACGAGAAAGATCCAACCACGGCAGGGCCATTCTCTCGCCATATTTAGGTGATGCAAGTAGACGTTCAACGACCTTTTCATAGGCATTCGAAGATTTGTCGGCAAGAAATGCGTCGATCTCTTTTTCGGTTGGCGGCAATCCCGTCAGATCAAAAGTGAGTCGTCGAATAAGGGTCGTTTTAGGTGCTTCCACGGACGGCTTTAGACCATGTTGGACCATTTCTTTAAGCAAGAATCGATCTACCGGGTTTTTGGACCAGCTTGGTACGGTGACCACAGGAATGGTAGGGCGCGTAGGCTTTACGAATGCCCAGTGTTTCTCGTATTTGCCGCCTTGGAGAATCCACTGCTGCAAGGTCTTGACTTGAACAGGCGTCAGACTTTTGCCGCTGCTGACCGGAGGCATCTGTCCCGCACCATGCGCGAGGATGCGTTGTGCTAACGCACTCTCTTTAAGATCGTTGCCCTTTACTGCAATGTGGCCAGAAGCGAGCTTTTCAATGAGGCCTTCCGGAGTGTCAAGGCGCAGACCTGCCTGTCGCTTTGAGGTGTCGAATCCATGACACGAGAAGCAATTTTCGCCGAGTATGGGGCGTACTTCAGCGTCGAAATCAATGCGTCTCACCTTCGCCTGCTTCTGTGCGGAAGCAACAACGAGGGCAGGAAAAATGAGTAATGCAAAGCAGCTAATAGCGAGCAATCGATTGGATTTCATGATCTTCATTCTGACAAAAAGTTATCAATATTGTAACACGGGAAGTCCATATTACGGTGATGTAAGACGGCCTCATGAAAAGAGGAGCAGATGGCGACAGCCATCTGCGCTTTTCATTTTCAAAAATCTTTGCTGGGTGTGAGCTAAATGAAATTCCGGTTGTTCGGTTGAAATTCCATGCTCCGGTTTGTACAACTGCAATCATGACCACGTGATCGGGGGAGGACTGTCCCCGGCGCTTCATGTTGTTTACGCTATCCATTTACTGTGATCGTTCG
>CAISOI010000079.1 GCA_903886985.1 uncultured Chthonomonas sp. | reverse complement strand
CTTGGAAAAGGCGTCGACCGTAACCTCTGTTTCCTGTCCAAGCTTAATCTTACCAATGTCCGTCTCGTCAACATAGACATCGACTTGCAGTTTGTTCAGGTCTGCAACAACGATTAGTGTGGGTGCGGAGAGACCTGCCGCAAGGGTTTCTCCCTGTTGTGCTGCGAGCTGAAGTACAGTACCGCTAATGGGTGATCGAATGAAGGTTTTGTCATATTGAGCTTTTGCATATGCCAATTGCGCTTGTGCAATTGTTACAGCTTCTCGCGCCTGCAGCACATCTTGCTGTTTGATGATATTCTGACCGGTATTCGACAAAGCCGTTTTAAGGGATGCCTCCGCTTGCATTACAGTTTGTCGTGCATCATTTACTTCTGCGGAACGCACTGCATACGTATTCGTACTCGCTTGTGCAGAAACCAACGCAGAGTTCGCAGACTCGACAGCTTGCTGTGCTTGGGCAACTTGGTCAGTCGCTGATTGCTTGTCGGCAGCTACCTTTTCTTTTACCAACTGCACATTCTGAGCAGCAGCTTGTACTTGAGATGCCAGTACCTGAGACTGCGTCCGCGAGTCGTCAACGGTAGATTGTGCGACAAATCCCTGTTTGTATAGTTCTTGTTGGCGTTTTAGGTTCGTGGCTGCATTAGCGGCGTTTGTTCTTGCCTGATTTAGTGCTTCTTGGGCTGTTGAAATTTGTAAGTTAGCGGACGCGTTGACTTGTCTCAAGTTGGAATTTGCAGTTGAGAGGGCAGCTTTTGCCGAATTGACTGCATTCTTTGCGCGCAAAATATCCGTAGGGGTCTGTTCTTTTGTCAATTTTTCTGTAGCAAGTGCGGACGCTAGTTTTGCCCTAGCGCTACGGACGCCGGCTTGAGTTTGTTGGACTGCACTTGAAACCAGCGTCGCCTGCATACCTACACCGGACATCTGCTGGTCCAACTTTGTTTGGGCGGCCTGAAGACTGGCCTGCGCTTGCTTTACCTGCGCTTCAATATCAGGAAGGTCAAGTTCCGCAATGACTTGACCAGCTTTGACCTTTGAACCGATATCCGCGTAGAGTTTCTTGATGCGGCCTGTAATCTGAGACCCGATTTTGACGAGAGCTCCTGTCTGTCCGGTTACGGATCCGGTGGCTGTGACTGATTCAGAAAGATCGCCTCGTTTGACTTTATCGGTGACCATTTTTGCCGTTGGGTCCTCAACGGGATGCATTGCACCCCACCCAAACCAACCAATGGCACCTATTACAATGATCAAAATTGTGTAAGTGATGAGTCTATTTTTTTTGCGATTCCTTGCAATTGCTGTAGGCTTGTTCGCATTGGTAGCTGTTGACATCGTTTCGTTCCCTGCTATATAGTTTTTATGAATTCAATACTTGTGGGCTGCAAAATCTTCAGCCAAGAAATCTATTAGTGCAAACGGCTTCGGCAAATGGATAACATTAATGTGATTGAGAGATCCTAGGATACAGACTACGGAACCGGAGTATGGTTACTGTTCAACGCGGCTTCCAGTGGGGTCTTCATTGGGTGGTTCAGGGGCAATAAGCACGGCAACTTCTAACATTACACGAAGTGAATCAACAAATTGTTCCCTTTGACGTGGTTCCAAATGCTCAAGTGCCTTAGTGACGCGTTCGATTCGGGTCTCACGACGAGAGGTCATCAATTCTAAACCACGTGCGGTTAGGGCCAATTTTTTGGTACGGCGGTCGTCAACTTCGCAATTTCTCTCCACGAGATCGACCTTCTCAAGCCTATCTGCAATTTGAGTAATTGCACTCACAGATATACCCAATTCTTCGCTCAATACGGACATCGGCTTCGGACCACTAAATAGAACCATGCAGACTCGGAGTTGGGCCAGTGGTAATTCAGCAACTGGATGGTTGTGCTCAAGAGTAAATAAGCGCCGTAAGAGTTTCGGGAGCAAGCACTCTATTTTCTGTGCTTGTTCGGCGATCTCCTTAGATTGAATTTCACTATCACTCAAACTGATTCAGCCTTATCTAACTTAATATAAGTAAATTTCACTTGACAACCATATTTTAGCACCCATGACGTTTAATGTGCATTAACTGTGGGTTGTATCAGACTATTTGAACCGTTGGCGAGCCTTTTGTTTCATTCTTTTGGGGCTGTCCAGATAGGTTGAAACCAATGGAAACTTATACATTGTTTAGTAATAGGCAGTCTTTGACTGCCTCTTCTGTAAATCTTACATCCTATTTCAGCAGGAAATTGAGATCGCAAAGTAGCAAATGATAGAATGAATCGGTTTTCTACAAATTCTACATCTGGAAAAATCGGCGAAGTGAAGCATCGCAAGTCTCCATTGGTAATTTTGGGTCCACTGCTGCTTTGTTCGGTAGGACTCATCGCAATGTGGGGAACGAGGAACCTGGACCGTGAGAAGGATATCAACCGCCAGTTAAACGGACCGGAGAAGTATGATGAATTACAATCGGTCCTCTCGAATGCTGTCATGCAGGATGATGGAAACACGATCACAAAGACAATGCACGCATTGCCAATACCTATTGCTAGGAGTGTGAGGCCAGTTCACAAAGCATCTGCGAACCGCAAGATTCACGCGCTGAAGGCATTATTGGAGTCTGGGCTTGAGGCAGACGGAGAGTCTGCATTTGGTGCTCCACTTCGCGTTGCCGCTGCATCTGGATATGATGATATTGTCTCCGTGCTTATAACTCATGGTGCGGAAGTAGATTTGACGCAAGAGGGTACAAGGACCGCATTATGTCACGCGGCATCATTTGGGCATTTGAGCACAGTGTTGTTGCTTTTGAATTATGGGGCCGACATCAACTACTCTGTCAGCAGTTCAGATGTTCTCGAAGCTGGGTGGACTCCACTTCATTTTGCAGCAGCCAACGGTAATCTAGATATCGTTAAGCAACTATTATCGAAAGGTGCAAAGGTCTTTAAGACCACAAAAGGAGAGTCCCCTGCGGATTTAGCCCGCTCTCGAAATAGAGGCGAGGTTGTGAAGTACTTTTTGCAACACAAAGTAAGCACTTCCTATGTCCTCTGAGGTGACGTTTGACTTAACCCTAAATCGGTTTCGAGATCATCTAATTGCGGAACGAGGGCTCAGTCCGAATACAGTTTCTTCATATCTCAATGACCTCTCCCAATTCGGCACTTATCTAGAGGAGATTGGTCGCTCGACAATGGTAGATTGCCTCAACGAAGGTGATGTAATGGCCTTTGTGGCAAGTTTGAAAAACCAAAAACTAGCGTCGTCAAGTGTCTCTCGTAAGACATCTTCCATACGAATGTATTCTAAGTTTTTATTGTCTGAGGGTGTCATTGAGGATGACTTTACT
>CAISOI010000078.1 GCA_903886985.1 uncultured Chthonomonas sp. | reverse complement strand
GGTCTATTACGGGTGAACACGGAATTGGAATGGAAAAGATTGATGTTATGCCGCTGCTATTCAGTCCTGCAGATATTGCACTCATGGAAAAGATCAAGACAGTTTTTAACTCTAACCAATTGTGCAATCCTGGCAAACTCTTCCCAACATCTAAGTCATGCGTAGAAGTAAAGTGGCGACCGAGGCCGGCATATGTCTAAAATTTTTACAATTGATGGAATAGCCCCCGACGGACGGTTTAGTCCGCAGTCGGAAGCGGAAGCTGTTGAGATAGTTAACTCGTGTGCTGCAAAGCGCGACGTTCTAGTTCCTGTTGGTGGCGGAACCGCTCTCCAAACGGGCAATTCCCTCGTTGCTTCCCAGTGGAATTCCTTGTCAACAGAGAACCTTAACAACGTAATCGATTTTTCCCCGGAAGATATGGTTGTAACTATTGGGGCCGGGACCACGATGAGTAACCTTCGAGATACTCTAAGGGCGGAAGGTCAGTTCTTACCGATTGACTGTCAGAGCCCCGATGATGCCACTTTAGGCGGCATTATCGCGTCCAATTACGCGGGAGACTGGAGGCCAGCCTTTGGAACTCCTCGTGATAGACTTCTTGGCCTGCGTGTAGTGCTTGCGGATAGTACGGTAGTCCGTGCAGGCGGCAAAGTGGTAAAAAACGTTGCAGGCTACGATCTTTGCAAGTTGTTCGCTGGATCCTGGGGAACATTGGGATTTATTACGGAAGCAACATTCAAAACGAATCCGATTCCGGCAATCACAAAGTCTCTCTATTTTCATTCGTCAAGTCTGTCGGTGGCAATTGAGGCTGCCCTCCAAGTACATTGCGCCCGATTGCAGCCCATTGGAATAAAGTTGATGTTTGAAGATAACGCAGTCTTGAAGGTAGTTCTTATGGGCAGCGAAGAATCTGTCGATTGGCAAGCTAAAGAAGTGAACTTTTTGTTATCTCAATGTGGACTGTTGCCAACGGAGGGCATATCAGAAGACGATAGGCATTTGCCGCGAATTAGAGCGAAAATCTCGGTAATGCCTTCAGATTTGCCTAGTACTTTGTCCGTTCTTCAATCACAATGCAAGAAGATGGCTGCACAAATTCCAACAGGGATTGTCGACTGTGATTTCTTATCGGAGACCGAATTTTCATCTTTGAATGAACATCTTCGAATGGCGTTACCTCCAGGCAGTCAGCTAGTATGGGAGGAGCTTCCACCTGAAAATAAACTTAATACTGATATCTGGGGTACGCCACGACCCGAATGGAAAGTAATGAAGCAACTGAAAGAGACAATGGATCCGCTGAACCTGTTTTCACCCGGGCGATTTGTTGGGAGGATCTGATTGTCAGGAACCATAGACGACAAAACCCTCAAGTGTATTCGTTGTGGGTTTTGCTTAAGTGCATGTCCAACTTTTCGACTTACCGGCAATGAAGCAGATTCTCCCCGTGGTCGTATCTATATAATGAAATCCGTATTGGATGGGGAAATCCCGATCGATGATGGCGTTTTGCAGCATCTGGATAGTTGCCTCGGTTGCCGCGCCTGCGAAACGGCATGCCCTTCCGGTGTTGAATATGGCTCATTGATTGAACAGTTTCGGACTAAGATAGAAGAATCCGGTATTCGCCCGACATCCCAATCTTTTGCTCGAAAACAGATGATCAATGTCATGACAAGCCCATCTGCTATGAAACTGGCTGTAACGGGTGCCTCTGTGATGACAAAGTTGACAGGCAAAGTCGGCGAATTACCGCAATTCGCAGCTGATCTGATCACTGGCACGCCTGGCACGCATGTAAAAATGCCTTCAATTCCGTCTGACCTTGTGTCTAGTAAGCTAAAAACATTCTATCCTGCTGAAGGTGAACGACGCTATCGTGTTGGAATCCTCGCTGGCTGTGTCATGCGCGTCATGTTCAATGCAACCAATCTAGCTACCATTCGCGTTCTCCAAAAAAATGGTTGTGACGTTGTAATTCCTGAAAGCGCAGGATGTTGCGGTGCTCTACACCTACATAGTGGCTTTGAAAATGAGGCAAAAGAACGTGCGAAGGCTCTATTGCACTCTCTGAATAATAGTGATTTCGACGCCTTCATCGTTAATTCCGCAGGATGTGGTTCAACACTAAAGGAGTATGGTGACCTTTTCGCTGAAGATCCCGGGTATCGCGATATCGCAATGAAACTCGCTTCCAAGGTCAAAGATGTAAGCGAATTTTTGATGGAGATCGGGATCTCTGTTCCTGAAGGACGTTTTAATGAAACGGTGGCTTACCATGATGCATGCCACTTGGCGCATGGACAGAGAATTACTTCCGAGCCCCGGCGTCTGTTGGCATCGATTGATGGTTTGAAATTGGTAGAACTGCCGGAATCGGATACTTGTTGCGGTAGTGCTGGTACCTACAGTCTCTTTCAACCTGAAATGGCTGTTAGATTACAACAGCGCAAGATTGATTTTATAGAAACGACTGGAGCTAATGTGGTTGCAACTGGAAACCCGGGGTGTCTTGCATGGATCGAACAGGGATGCAAAGAGCGTGGGCTCAATGTACGCATCATGCATCCGATCGATATTCTCGATCAAGCGTATAATGGTTAAGTGTTTCAATCCTAAATATTTTATAGTGGTCGTTGGGAGTTTGGTGGTCAATGTCTGAAGTAGTCGGTGGATACAAAGTATTAACCTGGG
This sequence comes from uncultured Chthonomonas sp., assembly GCA_903886985.1. Classification (GTDB taxonomy): domain Bacteria; phylum Armatimonadota; class Chthonomonadetes; order Chthonomonadales; family CAJBBX01; genus CAISOI01. The sequence continues at coordinate 1,158 of CAISOI010000078.1, read as the reverse complement.
GTTGCCAGATGAATGAAGAGGACTCAGAGCAGATGTCCCTCTATCTGGAGGAGATGGGTTATGCGCCGGTTGACGATGTTGCGACCGCTGATGTAGTTCTCCTCAATACGTGTTCTGTGCGTCAAAAGCCAGAGGATAAAGTATATTCCAAACTCGGTGAACTGCGCGAGATGAAATTGGCACGCCCCGAAATGATTATTGGAGTCTGCGGATGCATGGCGCAAGTAGAGAGTGTGCAGATCAAAAAGCGTGCCCCATTTGTCGATCTCGTAGTAGGCACTGGCAACATTGCAGCGATTCCAAACCTGATCAACGGTGCCAAAATTCGCAAAAAGTCCGCAGTGCCCCAAAACCCGAGAAAATTGGTTCGAGGAGCCGGATTGACGTCCCTTGATTTGCCAGCTCGTAAAGGGGCCATCGTAACAGACGTACCACTACGTACTGTTTTGAGGAAGCCGAAGTTAAAGGCACATGTTCCCATCATGTATGGATGTGATAAATTCTGTACTTTCTGCATTGTGCCGTTTACACGGGGACGAGAGCGGAGTAGACCTTCTCGCGAAATTCTCTCCGAGATTGAAGGATTAGCGCGTTCTGGCACTCGGGAAATTACGCTATTAGGACAGACAGTTAACTCATATGGTAAAAACCTTGCGGAAGGCAGGGTGCCATTTGCGCAGTTGTTAGAGCAGATAAGCGAGATTCGCGGTATTCAACGAATTCGCTTTACTTCTCCATATCCTAAAGATTTTACAGACGAACTCATCGAAACCATTGGCCGACTTCCTAAGGTTTGCAGGCACATTCACCTGCCGTTGCAGGTTGCTGACGATCTTCTTTTGGACAGAATGCATCGCGGATACACGGTCGCTCGCTATAGAGAGATCGTCGAAAACTTGCGCTCTACCGTACCTGGAATTGCGATTACCACCGATATAATGTTAGGCTTTCCTGGTGAAACGGATGCTCAATATGAGAACACAATGCAGTTTGTTGAGGATATCCGATTTGACTCAGCTTTTATGTTTGCCTATTCTGTGAGACCCGGCACTAAGGCGGCGGACATGGAGGATCAAATTCCACATGAAGTCAAAGTCGACCGGCTCGGCAAGTTGGTGACACTCCAAAACGGAATTACAATCGAAATCAACAAGACCT
>CAISOI010000077.1 GCA_903886985.1 uncultured Chthonomonas sp. | reverse complement strand
TGCAAAAAAGAAGTAAGTCTTTTATGGAACTAACTTAGAAATACGCTGAGCCGATATCCAATGGGACATCGGCTCATTATTTTTGACGCGGGACTTGATCTTTCGCATTGGCTATAAGAACTATGCATAGCGGAGGTTACTGAACCCCTAATTTCCTGGGGCAGGCATGTCCTTGCGGAATCGGAAGATCTCACCGATTGCTTTGGTCCATGCAGATTTTTCATCTGCGCTCACTGTTGTAAGCACTTTAGCTTCGGCAGCTTTGCGGGCCTCGTCGTCTGCTTTTTGCAGATCGGCCATTCGGGCTTGCATTGCTTGGAATCCATTATTCTGACCACCAGGTTGTCCCGCTTGGGGAGTTCCACCAGGTTGCGCCTGATTACTTCCCGCTTGACCTCCAGGTTGTCCGCCCTGAGACTGACCTCCACGTCCACCGCGACCCATGTTCTGGAACATCTGCATTCTGGCGTCGTTTTGTGCTTTTGTGTAATCTTGATAGATCGCCAAGACCGTGGCTTTGTGCTCATCAGACTCTTCAATTTCTTTAGCTACTTTGTCTGCCCCAAGGGATAGGGGACCTCGCCATTGAAGATCCAATTCATGGAGTCTTTTCAGTTGATCGGGACGTAGGATGGACGCGACCTTCTCGTCGATCTCCCCTTGGACTTTATCCATGGTCGCCTGAATTTGTGGCTGTATCGCCGCCATCTGTTGTTGCATTTGTTGCTGACGCTCTTGTCGCGACAAATTCTGTCCCTGGGGCTGGGCTTGAGCATTCTGCCTCATCGACTGAAATACCTGACCCATCTGATTGCGCATCTCTTGTTGGGATGCCGTAGTCAATTGACCAAGTTCGTTTTTCTGTTTGATGTCCAAATGGATGTGTGACTGTACGTCTGCCCTTTGAAGTAGTTGAAGAGCGTGGCTCACCATCGGGTTGTGATCATCCTGACCGTTACGTCCCATTCCCATCATTCCACCGGGACCGCCTTGCAGTCCGCCTATTCCGCCGGGGCCGCCAAAACCTCCACCGCCAGGACCGCCAAAACCTCCACCGCCAGGACCGCCGAATCCACCTCCACCAGGGCCGCCTGGACCACCAAATCTACCTCCTCTACGTCCGCCACCTCCGCCTTGCCCCTGCCCACCAACTGTTGGGTCTTGCGCGAATGCTGATGCAGCTAGTGTCGCGACTATAATGCCCGTACAAGCAACTGTCATAAATTTGTGGTGTTTCATTGGTAATCTCCTGTTGTCAAATACAATATGCCTTACTTTTTATTTGACACTGTTTTCCAGAAATAGTAACTTGGTGGCATTCAACGCTATATTCGCTTTGGTATAGTCAATCAATCAACTTTGAAGGAAACATTGGAAATGGGGCGAATCATTACCACATGACAAACCGTAAATATGAGTTTCAGACGCAACGCCACGCAGTAGTAGGATTCACCTTAATCGAACTTCTGGTGGTGATCGCAATTATTGCAATACTTGCGGCGATATTATTCCCAGTGTTTGCGCAGGCAAGAGAACGTGCTCGTGCGGCATCATGTACCAGCAATTTGAGACAGATTGGCCTCGCGTTTGGAATGTACGTCCAGGATTACGACGAACATCTGCCAGACCGAAGAGACCTAAAGAACCTACTACCCGGGGGGTATAAACCCTGGACAAACTGGCCGACTTCCGATCCTCGATCTTCCTGGGCGATGGTTGTCTTTCAACCCTATATTAAGAACTATGATATTTTCCGCTGTCCCAGTATCGCCGGCACGTCGATGGGATCCGCAATTCAGGTGCGCCAACCGCTTACAATCGAGGCGAATTCGCCCTCCTCTTTATATTGGACATGGCGGTTTGATCGACCTGACGATCCGGTTCCATTGGATGACTGTTGGGGCAAAATCGAACCGCAAGCGGTCGCTGACCTACAGGCTTCGGGTAATCCGCAGGTTGGTGTTGTAAATGGTGCTTCGGATGTTGAAATCGTGGTGGATCCCTATTTCCCCCGGACAATACCGACTGTTGCGGCAGATTTAAAAGGTAAATCTGTTCACTTCGGAGGAAGAAACAGATTGTTTCTCGACTTCCATGTAAAGTATCTTCGTGACATTCGTACAGATTGAACTTTCCTGCGGCATAGGTCATACTCAAATTCAAGTTAAAAAGTATTTGGAGATCTTCCCGTGCCAATCCAGATAATGGCGGCGCAGATTAAGCCTAAAAAGGCCGACTATCGAGCCAACCTGCAACATTTAGGTGAGATATTCAGCCAGCTGAACGGATTAGAAAACCGGCCACAGGTTTTGGTATTGCCAGAGACTGCCCTCACAGGTTATTTCCTCGAAGGCGGTGTTCGAGAGGTCGCAGTGACTTCGGACTGCATCTTTCAAGACGTTCTTGCTGTCTACCGTGAGAACTGCACGGCGACCTCTGCCCCAATTGATATCGTTCTGGGGTTCTATGAACTCGCAGAAGGTAAATACTACAACTCTGCCCTTTACGCCACTTTGACTGCGACCGCAGAAACTACCGCCTCCATCCTACATGTTCACAGAAAGTTTTTTCTCCCAACGTATGGTGTTTTTGATGAGAAGAGATTTGTTGCGCGCGGCAGGAGTATAGACGCTTTCAATACTCGCTATGGTAGGGCGGCAATACTCATTTGTGAAGATGTTTGGCATTCGGTCACAGCAACAATTGCCGCTCTTAAGGGGGCGCACATCATTTATGTTATCAGTGCCTCACCAGGGCGCGAATTTGGCGGTCAAAGTGTTGGCAATTTGACGCGATGGAAGCACCTGTTGCCTGGGATTGCAGACGAACATAATGTTTTCGTCGTTTATGCCGGGCTTGTCGGATTTGAAGGTGGCAAGGGATTTACTGGCTCTTCTACAGTCGTGGATCCTTGGGGAAGGGTGCTTGTGGAAGGTTCGGTTACGGAAGAATGCCTTGTGCGGGCAACGATTGATCTTGACGATGTTGCTATCGCGCGTGCCGGAAGTCCGCTGCTTGCAGACTTAGAAAGTACACTTCCTGATCTCGATGTGCAGTTGGAGGCAGTTTCTCACGCACCGCACAGGCTGGGGAATTAGACCGTGAAATTATTACCCATAATTACAGCACCTATTTTGGATATTAACTCCAGTGAAAATTTGGATATCAATGCTCCACTGCTTGCTGATTGGCTCATAGCATTTGTTCGAGACGAGATCGTTCGCCGCAGAGGCTTTTCGAAGGCCGTCGTGGGCCTTTCGGGCGGAGTTGATTCTGCGGTAACGACTTATATTTGTGCTCGTGCGCTGGGTGCAGAGAATGTCCACTGTATCCGGATGCCATATCGAACTAGCAGTCAAGAAAGTTTAGATCACGCGCAATTGGTGCAGGATGATCTCGGTATCAGTGTCCGTACGATTGAGATAACGGCGGCAGTGGATGGATATCTGCAGTTCGAGCCGGAAGCAGATGGACGGAGGCGCGGTAATGTGATGGCACGTCAACGAATGATCATCCTTTTTGATCAGTCGGCATCCTTGGGTGCGTTACCTATCGGAACTGGGAACAAGACAGAACGAATGTTCGGCTACTTTACGTGGCACGCGGACGACTCACCCCCGGTAAACCCTCTTGGGGATCTCTACAAGACTCAGGTTTGGGCTCTTGCTCGAGAATTAGGGGTTCCAGAAGTAATCATCAAGAAACCGGCTTCTGCTGACCTGATTGTCGGTCAAACGGATGAATCTGATTTTGGGATTTCCTATGAACAAGCAGATCGTATTTTGTATTTCATGCTGAAAGGGTACGACCCCGCTAAGATCATCTGCATGGGTTTTCCTGAGCAAGACGTTTTGATTGTAAAAGCACGAGTAGATTCAACCCATTGGAAACGTCACCTGCCAACCGTGGCGATGTTGTCATCCACGTCAATTAACGACTACTATCTCCGCCCAGTAGATTATTAGTCATTAACTGCTTCGATAAT
>CAISOI010000076.1 GCA_903886985.1 uncultured Chthonomonas sp. | reverse complement strand
GCACCACTTCTCTAAGTTCTGCCAAAAGTGACGAGTAGGACGCGGTTTGGTTATCTTTACTCGTTACCTGAAGGCGATCAGGGTCAAACATCTGGTGCAACGACGCCTGAGCGAAAGTATCCGTGGCACCGAGACTTCCCGGGTGCGAGGGATTTCCTTCAATTTTGATAGGACGACCTTCGCGACTGCTAACAAGTACGCCATGAGCATATCCATTGGACGACAAAGCACTGGCATAACTCATCGGCTTACCAGGAGTCAAATCTTCCGGTTGCTTAACGTAAGGAACGATCTTTTCCTGCGGCATTACCCGACAACCAGCCACGCCGGCAAGCGCCAAAGATGCGCCCATGAACTTCAGAAAATCACGTCGATCAATGTCTAGTAACGAGGACCTATTCGGAAATTCATCGCCCAGCCACTGTTGAAACTCTTTGGTTTCGGCCACTTCTTCAAGGCCGCGCCAGTATTCGCGACCACTGGAATTCGCAAGCTTTGCGCGAATTGCCTGAAGATCCAAAGATTCATTATTGTCGTTCTGCATACATTCACCCAATCGAGTGTTATTCAAATTCAGTTGACCAAAAGAGGCCATCGTTCAACTCTATCTGTGACAAGTCCAGCAATCTTGTAACTGCTTCGTCTTCACATGCAGTGTTTCAACCTGCTTGGCACCACTACTTACTTCTTCAGAGGATGGCTTGTAATCCAATCCATTTGCCAGTTTGTAATCTCGCGGGTTTAAAGTACTGTCACCCTTGGAAGCTCGATAATAAAAATCAAAGACCTGTTCCCGCGGGGACAAACTTTTGGAAGTTACGTCCGGGGACGTGTACAGAAAGTTCTCCGGATTGGTGTGACATTTCAGACACCAACTCATGAAGAATGCTTTCCCCTTGTAGGTCAACTGCATCTTTTGAACTGCACCGTGGCAGTTGTTGCAGTTAACACCCCTGTTGACGTGAACGCTATGATTGAAATAAACAAATTCAGGCAATTTGTTTACACGATTCCACCCCAACTCCCCTTCCGGCGACCGGATCGGAGTGTTCGTTTGATAACTAGATCGAACCGGCTCTAATATGGGAGAGTTCGTCCAAATCTGAGAATGACAAGACATGCAAGTCTGAGTGGCTGGCATTCCGGCAAATGCGGACTTTTCTACCGTCGTATGACAATAGCGACAGTCGATGCCCAGTTCATTAATGTGATGCTCGTGAGAAAATGGAACTGGTTGGTCAAGTGGAACGTCAACCTTGGTGTTGGCAGCAGAACGCGTAATGCCGGAGCCAACCAAAATAAGAATCACAGGTAGAGCTGCTCCAGCAAGAATGCTGACCCGCGAAATGGTGTTCATACTAGAATGAAAAATATTTGGCATATTTAATCTCTGCCCGCCTGAAAAACTACATATAGTGATCTATCGGCCATTTACCCCTGCCGATAGCGCATTTAACGAAAGTATACCTTTGTACTTTCACTCCGTCAACAAAATCAGCCGGAAGAATGTGCATTTTTTCACATAGTTTTGAAATTGAATTCCATCTCTGAGATGTCCTCGCAAGATCGCTAAATTATATGATTAGGTGGTCTACTGCCATTACTAGAAACAGTGCAGCAAGGTAAATCATTGAATAGTGAAAGAGTGCGCTCGCCTGCTTACGTTCAATATTGCTCCTCAGTTGAAAGCACATCCGGATCAACT
>CAISOI010000075.1 GCA_903886985.1 uncultured Chthonomonas sp. | reverse complement strand
GTCCCTTGCAGATAAGGGGGAAGCTTCAATTCTTGGCCCACATCAAACTCTTGAGGCTCACCTAACTTTAGGAATCACTATTACTGATGTTTCTAAAAGACCTGTTGGCGTAAATGCTAAGGGCTTTCCAATTCTCGAGGGAGACGATTATGAATAACGTACGTCGATTCGAAAACCTAACAGCGATCGTTACAGGTGCCGGTTCGGGCATTGGCCAAGCCACTGCCATACGCCTGGCAGGCGAAGGGGCTAAAGTCGCGATTTTCGATGTAGATGAAAAAAGTGCTTCTCACGTCAGAGATGAGATTGTGGAAAAAGGTGGAACTGCGTTCTCTTTCAAAGTTGATGTGAGCGCGCCCGATCAAGTTCGCACCGCCGTGCAAGAAGTTCAAGAAAGCATTGGAATTCCTCAAGTTTTAGTAAACAACGCCGGCATCCTGCGAGTCGCCGCCATGGAGGACACCACTGATGAGCTTTTCGAAAACATACTTCGCACTAATTTGTTCAGTGTTTTTTATATGACTCGTGAAGTTGCAAAAATACTTCTAGAAAATGAATTACGTGGGAGTGTAGTAAACGTGTCTTCCATTCACGCAGTTGTATCAGAGCCAAACGGTGGCGCTTACACTGCCGCAAAAGGGGGCATCGAGAGTATGTCTCGAACAATGGCTTCCGAATGGGCTCGTCGAAATATTCGAGTGAATTGCGTGCGACCCGGAGCCACGCATACTTCTTTAAGCAAACCCCTTTACACACCTGAAGTCGTTAGAGCGCTTTCAATAAGAGTTCCGCTAGGAACAATCGCGTACCCTCGCCAGATCGCTTCTGGAATCTGTTTTCTCGCCTCTGCAGAAGCCGACTACATAACGGGAACAACCTTGGATATTGATGGTGGGTACATCATGGACGGTAGCTTGCCAGGTCTCGCGTATGAAGAGTGATCTCATCGAATAGGCGACCGTATTTTCATGAGTTTTCAATCAAATGGAAGTGAGGATCAAAATGGATGCTAAAGAAAGAGTCGCTGTTATAACTGGCGGTGGACGCGGGATAGGTGCTGCAGCGGGTCTTCGATTTATTAAAGCTGGCTTCCACGTGTATTTTGCAGATTTGAACTTTATGCGTGCTCAGCAATTTGTCGAATCCCTAAACAGTTTTCAATCGCACGCTCATCCCCTTTCTTTGGACGTCACCTCCGACGATTCGGTTATGGAGGCGATTGATATTGTCGGGAAAAAGCATGGTCACATCAACGTTCTTATCAACAATGCGGGTATTACAAATCAGCAGCCGACGGTCGAAACATCAGTAGCGGATTGGCAAATGATGATCGACACGCACCTCACTGGTGCATTCCGTTGCTCAAGGGCAGCATTTCCTTTCTTAAAGGGGGCAACTGATGCGTCAATAATTAACGTCTCCTCAATTGCAGGAGCCATGGGGATGCCTATTCGGGCATCGTATTGCGCAGCCAAAGCGGGTCTTGAAGGACTTACTCGTTCGTTGGCCACCGAGTGGTCTAAAGATGGAATTCGAGTAAATGCAGTTGCTCCTGGTTGGGTATTGACTGATTTAATTCAGAAGGATTTGGATAGCGGATTGGTCTCGGAGGAGTTACTTAGTTCTCGGATTAGCTTAAAGCGACTTGGAAAGCCAGATGAAATTGGAGAGGTGATGTTCTTTCTTGCCTCAAATGCTTCTTCTTACATGACTGGGCAAGTACTCAGAGTTGATGGAGGACTCTCGATCGACCTAAATCCCGGGAACGTAAATGCGCCACGTATTAATTCCTAAATTGTTATCGCAGTATTTAAAAGTACTATAGATAAAGAAATTGTTTTAACGACGGGCTTGCACGGCGGCTGGGTGGATGACAAAGAGCGGCAATTGCTTACGCGATTTGGAGGTTTCGGCAATTGCTTGCATCCGATTATCACAATGGGATTTGAGAATTTGATAGCTAGCCTCACCCATCAATT
>CAISOI010000074.1 GCA_903886985.1 uncultured Chthonomonas sp. | reverse complement strand
TATGCAGGCTCCTGATACTCGTTCGGTCTATTCATCAGGGGAATCGACTGTAAATGGGTAAGGGTGTTTATATATATTCAGATGAGCTGTTAGGTTACGACATGGGACCGTCTCATCCAATGCAGCCTACTCGGTTAAAACGAACCACAGAATTATTGAACCTGTATGGTGCGCTGGAACAGGTGAGGGTCGTGAAGCCTGAACCAATTAGTTTTGATGAACTCTGCCATACTCACAGTCAAGAATATGTTAGAGCCGTCGATTTTCTAAGTACAGGCAGGCAGGTCCCTGCAAGCTATTGTAGATTTGGGTTTGGAACAGGGGACAATCCGGTGTTCGCTGGTATTTATGAGGCATCATGCCTCTACACGGGCGCATCAGTCCAGGCTGCTCAGGCTGTCTTGGATGGAGAACCTGTCGCCATGAGTATCTCAGGGGGCCTGCATCACGCTCACTATGGTAAAGCCGCCGGGTTTTGTGTCTTTAACGATTGTGCAGCAGCGGCGCATCGTCTTCGAAGCAAATATTCACGCGTAGCCTACGTCGATATTGATGTTCATCATGGAGACGGTGTTCAGGAGTTGTTCTATTCTGATCCATCGGTATTGACTATATCGATTCATCAATCAGGGTCCACTCTTTTTCCGGGGACTGGCTTTGTGCACGAAATTGGTCATGGGCATGGGGAAGGGTACAGTATCAATCTACCGGTTTCGCCGTGGACCAATGATGAAGTATGGTTGAACTTGTGGAGGCAGGGCGGATTCTCAATTCTAAAAGCATTTCGCCCAGAAGCAATAGTACTTCAATGTGGCACGGACGCACATTATCTGGACCCGTTGGCGAACGTTAATCTGACAGCTCAGGGTTGGTTAGAAGCTATAACAGATGTGCTGTCATTAGGCGTTCCGATTGTGGCTTTGGGTGGAGGTGGATATAATCAGACCACGGTTCCTCGAATGTGGGCACTTGCCTTTAGCACGCTATTTGGCGTTGTCCTAAGTGACGATACTCCGGAGGAGTTTTCATTTCATTCTCGAATTCCAAAACTATTCGATATCCAAAGGCCTGATGTGTCGTCTTATGAGATGGAAACCGCCAGAGAATTTGCTGGGACTACATTAGATGAGGTCAAGAGACGGCTATTTCCTTATCACGGCTTGATTTCTACATGATGTCCTTCGTGAAATTGAGTTCTATTTATAGGGTCCAACGTTTTTGGCACAGAATGTGCCAGGGAGTATGATGTTTACCAGACGCAGGCTTATCCAATTCTCCATGTTCATCACGACCGCGACATTTGCACTTGCACGTGGATTCGCTTCGGCGACACTCGACGCCCCAAATCTCACTGATTTCATCTTGTCAGGTCTTCAGGACCTGGAAGCAAGGGTCAAAGTTGATAAAGCCGATCAAAACGAACTTACCAAAATCAATCGAGACTTTGGCATGGCCTACCGCTTGAAGGATATTAATCTCAAGTACAAATCGCCCGGAATGTTACGAATGGAAGGTGCCGTCGGGTCCATGGTCCTAAACGGTTCCACTCGTCTTTTCAAAGTGCCGCAGATCAAGTTGTCCAAAAAAGATGAATTGGGAGATGAGCCTGGCAGAAAGTATTCGCTACTCGACGTTGGCATTTTGACCAAGGAGTCTATTTCCCCTTTCACTGCGAAGTTCGTTAGAAGCGAGACATTGGAAGGTAATCAACTGCATGTTTTTGAGCTCACATTTGCTTCAAAGCAGATTGTACAATATGTCGTCTGGGTGAATCCCACCAACAAACTAATTGTTAAGCGCGATTGGTTGGACAACGTCGGTAAAAAGAAAGCGACATTCTACTATCGTGACCCCAAAGAAGTTACCGCTGGAATCTGGGTGCCAACAAGAATTGATATCATGAATTCAGAAAATGTGCTGGCTGGAACAACAGTCTATAGTGAAGTGAAAGTGAACCAGGGTTTGGACGCAGCCCTATTTCAAATTCCGTGACAACCAACACGCAACAGGTGGATATTGAGGTGTCGGATG
>CAISOI010000073.1 GCA_903886985.1 uncultured Chthonomonas sp. | reverse complement strand
GTGTTTTGTTGGATGACATGACTATGATCTCCTTGAAGAGTAATTGGTTGTTGAGAGATACTGTGGACCACAGCGTCGTTGACAATCATAGTGACTTGAAGAATAGAACTGAATTTAAACTCTGGAGGGTTTGCGGAACCAAAATAAAGAACGTTGAATTCCAAGAAGAATTACATGCCAATAACACCATTGAATTTAGTAATGAATTAGAATTGTTAATTGAAAACTCCGGTTATGGTCCGGAAGACTGGGATATTTGGCACAAAGGGGGTGCTTTGATGTATGATTTTGGGCTAAAAATGATATAATGTCGTCGAACTTCGTTTTTGCGATCTTTTAGACAATATGTTTCCCAAACGTAAGCCTTCCATTACACAGGTTAATAATGTAACCAATGGTAGTGAAGCCACTCCAGGTTACATGTCACCAGTGAATTATGAAAAATCACTTAACAACCGGGTCGCTGCTTAGTGTCTCACATACCGAGTCCATTCCACTCCTTTCCCCCAACCAACAATACTAATACCAGTTGGCCACTTCACTGTCGACACTGGTACCTGAAACTCTTCACCTGCAGCATCGGTAATTCAATCAACTTTAATCCCCTCTACTATAGATGATCCAGAAATGCCGGAATGCGCCTGATACTATCACCGTCTGGAGTTGTCACGGTAGCGACTGCTGCATGTCCATTTATTGTCCAAGTACAAATGTCCGGATTATCAGCGAGAGCGATTATAGGAGCCAATATGATTATCGGCAATGTTTTACTGTATCCCGTTGAAAGGTAGAGTAGTTCGACAACTTTCTGCACCTCAACAAGGTCGTCGGAGCCAATGATCAGAGGTTCGTCGGAAGAGTATAACAAACTCACGTCAGCCAGAGTGCCCACTGTTTTTGGCGTCCATCCAGAATCAGAAAGCGCGGCAATCATGTATTTCCGGATGTTCGGCCAATCGATCATCAATATTGCGTTAGTCATGCGGCAATTCTAACTTACGACAATATATTGATTATGTGCTGCCAATTCGGGCGTCACCCATTCCGGGCTACCGCCGCCAGACTCAATACTATCTGGCACAAAGAAGCTTGGCAACACCCGGTTTGGTTGCGGATGGCGAGTTTCGAAACTGGTAAGAAAAACCCTGCCACGATTATCATATCCTCGTACAGGATCATGTTCTGCGCTTGGCACTTCCGGGAAAAGGACATCGACAAATTCGAGCAAATGGAACTTGAGCCTGTCGCCTATCCGTTCTGGCGGAAATCCAAGACACCAAACCCTCAATACTGATCCTGACACAACTTCCGGGTATAAATCTTCGGGTAGGGGTAAGTCACCTGTAGTCTGTCTCACATCAGGTCTCCTTGATTACGGAAATCGGTACGGACCAGAGCCAATCTTATAGATTCGGGGACTACCTGACAGTCCTGAATTGAATTTCTGAGCATGCACTAAATATCCCCAACCATCTGGCCCCTCAACTGCAGCTTCAAAAACTGAGCGTGGAAGCGTGAATTCTGCTACATGTGTGTAATAGCCACTGGGTGCGGCCTCGAAAAACCCTGTTGACCGTTCCCAATCACTAGCATGAAGTACTCGAGCCCAACCGGATCGCCCGAAGGCACCTCTCGTAGGAATTAAACCTCCCGCTTCGCTAACCGCACTTGCCTCCGCTTCACTCATCGCTCTGATAATAGAAACAGACTCGCTAGCCGCTGACCCAAGTACACCCGGCGCTTCAGCAGCCCCAGCCCCCAGTGTACCTGCTGCAATTAACACTGTTCCAAAGGATTCCCCGAATCGTTGAGGGTCGGTTCCTGCCAATCCGTCCATAAACTGGCCTATTCCATTTACCAGCAAGGACTTGGCGGAACAGTAAGACAAACCATTGGCACTAAAGTATTTGTATATCGCAATCGGTGAGGTCAACGTACCAACAAGCGCATTCCCATATCCTCGGAACACACCACCAATATCGCTCACATAGTCTGAACTTAGCATGTATTCCAGTAGGCTACCGTCACGATTCAGTCCAAAGGGATCAAATCCATTTACAGGATCAGAAAAACAGTACTCGAAAAGATTGGTTCCGCCAGCGTAACCAGTTGGGTCCCGGCTAAGGAATCTTCCCATGTCGGTATCGTATATCCTTGCACCACATCGTACGAGACCACCCGGGAGAGTGTAGTAACCAGCCTGACCGCCGTATTGGAACGGAGCGATGGATATTGGAACCCTATTATTTACGGAAGGAACGCCAAATGCTGAATAAACTAATTCGAAGGTTCGGAATCCATTGGAATCAGTTAGGAAGCGTGTTTCCCCCTGCGGACCATAATGGAACCAAAGGGAATTAGCTCCAGGTTGTCCGGGATAAAGTCGTTCTGACACCAATCCTGCAGGTCCCCAGGTATACGCAACGCGAACAAAGGTTGATGCTGTCGTTCCTATCGCACCTTTTCTTGTAGCAGCATTGGATGGATCAACGGGAGGCGTCCCAAAATTGGGATCCGAGTCCGGTACAGGTGGATCACTGTTTGGTGGAGTTTGTAATGTTGGGTCTACCGGAGGAGTTGATGTATCGAAATCGAGAGTATCTCCGCCGATTGCAATAGAACTTTGGGATCCAGAAGTAGTGCTGGTCTGAATTTCTCCAAGGAGTAAGTCGCCATCGTAAACATAAAAAGTAGCGGTACCTGACGCGAGTTGCTTGATACAATGTCCCATAGCATCGTACGCATAGGTGTTACCATCAATATTTGTTGGCTGACCTATGGAATTCCAAGAAATAGTATGTCCGGCTAATCCTCCACGAGTAGGAATAGAGGTTGTATTTCCATCGCTATCGGAACTGATTCCGTTCGCGGTGCCACTTATCTTTGTCAATATATCGGAGTCGTTATATGTAAAAGAATTGACCGTGCTTCCAATGGTAGTTGACAGCCTGTTTCCAGACGGACTTAGAGAATATGTAATGGAAGGATATGCATTTACTCCAGACATGACCTCGGACTTCAGTCGGTAGAGAGGATCATACTGATATTGAGCTACTGTGCCGTCAAGGTGAACGTTCTTTGTCAGGTTGCCAACGGTACCTCCAGCCTGTTGGTTGTCGTAGGATAGCCGGTCCGCCTGAAAGTAGTTTCCGCCATTTTGAGGCGACCAATTAGCAACTATAGTTGGCCAATCACGATTATTGGCAGTCGTGCCACTGCCACCATAGAAAATTCCATTCCATGTGCGATTATAATTGGACTGCCAATTCAGCTTCCCGTCAGTTTCATATAGCCAACCTGTTGCTTCACTTAGGTCACTAAATATGCTTGATTCGCTAACTATTCGCCCATTGGTATTATAATGGTAAGACCATGTACCAACTTTCGAGGAGCCATTCCACCAAGTCATAAACTGCCGTGTACCATCTGGAAAATAGGCGTAGTCAATTTTCTGGATGTTTGGCAATCCTGCTGCACGATAATCGTAAATTACACTTGCGGGCTTGCGAGTGATCGAATCAAGAACAAAAGTTACCGAGCCAGATGAGTTGGTTGCTGTATTGAGCGAGTTGTTCGGGTAATACGTATAACTCAGAATGGGACCAGTTATGCCGTTCTGGTTGACCGTTTTGATGTTACCAGCCAAATCCCGTCCATACGTGAAAGTATTCCCTCTGGCATTTTGGAAGGTACTTACCTGCCCAAAATTGTTATAGAAGAAATACAGGGGTGGACTACTCGGATAGTTCAAAGCTTGGATTTCGCCAGCTGAACCATAAGTCAAAGTGGTATGCTTTCCAGATGCATTGGCAAAATCAAATATACTGCCATCATTATCGTCATTCCATGTTGCAGACCAAATTGATCCTATTGAAAGGCCTTCCAGCACACCACAAACTGGACAAAAGGTGTAATTTGTATATGTACCGTTCTCATCAGCGACGTAACTGAGATTTCGACCAGAATAGCCGAACCTAAGTTGATTGCTGTCAGGATTTGTTACCAGACTTGGGCGACCCAAATAATCTGCATAAACGGAGGAAGACAATGAAGTTGGTCCACCATTTGGACTGTTTGAGTATTTTGTCCATCCTGTTAGTTGCCCGAAAGGATCATAGGAGTCCATATGAACTCTGCCAGTCGTGAAGAAATCCTGAATCAGTCCCTGGTACTGCCCACCTGAGCCATATCCGTAATAGTCAATTCCGTAGGTACCAGCTCCCGGGTTGGGAGGAGTTACCTGTTGGATCTGTCCATAACCGTTTCCCGAAATTGTAGTGACGTTACCTGCATTGTCCGTTATGCGTGTAGGAAAATGAGGTTGATTGTATCCATTTGGGTTGTTTGTAGTCACAATACCGTTATAATCGTAACTAAGACCGTAAAGTTGTCCGATTGGATCCTGGAATGAAGCTAAATCCACTTTGTTCGGCTGTCGGTTTAAGTACCAATTGGATGCTTGGGGATTTTGAAAGGAGATAACTTTGCCGGCAGTATTGTAATTCAGATAAAGGGTTCTATTTCCAAGTCCGTTGGGGT